>NZ_JBFRKH010000043.1:0-88208 GCF_041469265.1 Shewanella sp. 10N.286.51.B2 | reverse complement strand
GATTTACTCGCACAACAACTACTGGCTTTAGCGACTGGCACTGATTTTACAACAGCGGCACTCATTGGCTGCATCACTGATGCATTAGCAGCAGGCTTCATCGTCATCGCTGTTGTAGTTGCGGTATTAGTTGCTGTATTAGTAGCAGCATCGTCTTTAACTTCGCTGACGACCTTACCATCGTCATCATCACGACCGACTAATAAACCCGCCACAATGGCGCTGGTGATCGCCGCTATCGGACGCACAATGGCCATAAATGGCCCTAACAACACATAAGATACCGTAACCGAATCCACCCCAGTTTCAGGCGTTGATACTAAAAATGAGGTTGTAGCCGCTTTTGATGCGCCAGAGCGACGCAAACCCACTGCAGCAGGAATAACCCCGCAAGAACATAAAGGTAACGGCGCGCCAATCACAGCTGCTTTAACTACTGTTTTTAAGCCGTGACCACCAAGTTGTTTTTGCATCCATGCCATGGGCACAAAGACTTTCAACAAACCGGCCAACACTAAGCCTAATAATAGCCACGGAGCGGATTCTAAAAATAACTCTAAAAAATTGCTTAATAACATAATATGCTCCTAACCTTGAGGCTGCTTTGCTGTATGACGTTGCTGCTCAGCTTTTGGATTTAATTCTTTATCTGTTGACTCTAATGCTTCTAAAATTGAGCAATGTTCAGCGCTTTCAGGGCCGCCGCAACAGGCCGCTGATAATTTGCCCAATGAGTTAGCAAAATTGGCGAGCTCGGCCATCTTGTCTTGTACTTGTTTAAGCTTTGAGTCCACCAGCCCTTTTACATCGGCACATGCCCAGTTGGATTTATCTAATTCAATGGATAACAACTCGGCAATGTCATTCAAACTAAAGCCCACCGCTTTGGCGCGAATAATAAAACCTAACTTGGCAGTATCATCCTCATTATAAAGTCGATAGCCCGCATCAGAGCGGCTAGAGGGCGCTAATAAACCGTGTTTTTCATAAAACCGCAGCGTGTCAGCTTTAACATTAAACAGCGCCGCGACTTCACCTATTCGATACATAAATTCACCATGAGTAAGATAAACATTCTGATGCAATACACAGATAATCATTACGAGTATAAGTATTACTATAAACCTTAGAGTTAAATCCAAGGTCAAGGCTTTTATAGAATAAAATTTTGTGAGTAACTTTGTTCTTATTTCAATATTGTGAAATCGCGCAGAAAAAACACCCTATATGGTGCTTTTGCGATAAAATGCGCGCGCCCTGTCTATAGGCAGCAACCCCCTAACAAGTAAAAACATTAAGGGAATTTTGCAAAGCAGAGCCATGTCGATGTCTGCTCTGTTTTGCCAAACTTCCTTAAAATAAATAGTGGACACTGTACCTACATGAATACTGTCAGACCTATTCGTCGCGCACTGCTAAGTGTATCTGATAAAACTGGAATGCTTGAGTTTGCTAAAGCACTTCACGAGCAAGGCGTAGAACTACTTTCTACAGGCGGAACAGCCAAGTTACTTGCTGACAATAATATTCCTGTCACTGAAGTATCTGACTATACCGGTCACCCTGAAATCATGGATGGTCGTGTTAAAACATTGCATCCAAAAGTACACGGCGGCATCTTAGCCCGTCGCGGTATTGATGAAATCGTAATGGAACAAAATGCCATTAAACCCATCGATTTAGTTGCGGTTAACCTTTACCCATTTGCTTCTACTGTGGCAAAAGAAGGTTGTACGTTAGCTGACGCCGTTGAGAACATCGATATCGGTGGCCCGACCATGGTACGTTCTACTGCGAAAAACCATAAAGACACCACTATTGTTGTTAACGCCAGTGACTACGATCGCGTGATTACAGAGATGCAAGCAAACAACGGCAGCACCACCTTAGAAACACGTTTTGATTTAGCCATTGCCGCATTCGAACACACTGCCGCTTACGACGGTATGATTGCTAACTACTTCGGCACTATGGTGCCTGCACACAGTAAAGATGAGTGCCACGAAGATTCTAGCTTCTCACGCACGTTCAATACTCAGCTGATCAAAAAACAAGATTTACGCTACGGCGAAAACAGCCATCAAAAAGCGGCTTTCTATGTTGATAGCAACATTGATGAAGCATCGGTTGCAAGTGCAACACAATTGCAAGGTAAAGCCCTGTCATACAACAACATTGCAGATACTGATGCTGCGCTAGAGTGTGTGAAAGAATTTGAAGGCCCAGCTTGTGTCATCGTAAAACATGCTAACCCTTGTGGTGTGGCCTTAGGTAACACGATCCTTGAAGCTTACGATCGCGCATTCAAAACTGACCCAACATCAGCTTTTGGTGGCATCATCGCCTTTAACCAAGAATTAGATGCTGACACCGCGAAAGCCATTGTTGATCGTCAATTTGTTGAAGTGATCATTGCCCCTAAAGTTAGTGCAGCAGCACGCGACATCGTTGCCGCTAAAGCCAACGTGCGATTACTCGAATGTGGTCAGTGGAATACTAAAACCACTACTCAAGATTTCAAACGTGTTAACGGCGGCTTATTAGTTCAAGACCGCGACCAAGGCATGGTTGATGTGGCTGACGTTAAAGTGGTATCAAAAGTGCAACCAACCGCCGAGCAGCTAACTGACTTAATGTTCTGCTGGAAAGTGGCTAAGTTCGTTAAATCTAACGCGATTGTTTACGCAAAAGATGGCATGACTATCGGCGTCGGCGCAGGCCAAATGAGCCGCGTTTACTCAGCAAAAGTTGCAGGCATTAAAGCGGCAGACGAAGGTTTAGTGGTTGAAGGGTCAGTGATGGCATCAGATGCCTTCTTCCCATTCCGTGACGGTATCGATGCAGCAGCTGCGGCTGGTATCAGCTGCATCATTCAGCCAGGCGGTTCAATCCGTGATGAAGAAATCATTGCAGCGGCAGATGAGCACGGCATTGCCATGGTATTTACTGGCATGCGTCACTTCCGTCACTAAAACGCCAACACCAATGACTTAACTTAAGTCATTGGTGTTTTATAATTTAGTTTTTATCATATTAGAGCCAGCCATTGTTTCAAGTTCAATGAAAGTAAGCGCAGCTTATAAGCATAAGTGAGCATGCTTGAAGCAGAAATTGAGACCATGGACTTTTTAAGCATATTAGAGCAAGCCATTGTTTCAAGTTCAATGAAAACACGCGGAGCTTATAAGCATAAGTGAGCATGTTTGAAGCAGAAATTGAGACCATGGCGCAGCTATAAGAGGATTAAAAGATGCAAGTATTTGTTATTGGTGGCGGCGGACGCGAACATGCGTTAGCTTGGAAAGCAGCACAATCAGCTCAAGTTGAAACAGTTTTTGTTGCACCAGGTAATGCTGGTACAGCCTTAGAGCCAAAACTAGAAAACATCGACATTAAGGTTGAAGCAATTTCAGAGCTGGTTAAATTTGCTCAAGATAATAAAATTGAACTCACCATTGTTGGCCCAGAAGTACCATTAGCACTTGGCGTAGTGGATGCCTTTAACGAAGCAGGTTTGCCTATCTTTGGTCCAACTCAAGGCGCTGCACAGCTTGAGTCTTCAAAAGCCTTCACTAAAGACTTTTTAGCACGTCATAACATCCCAACAGCTGACTACTCAAACTTCACTGAAATTGAAGCAGCAAAAGCTTACTCAGTTGAGTTAACCAACAAAACAGGTTTCCCTGTGGTGATTAAAGCTGACGGCTTAGCAGCGGGTAAAGGCGTGATTATCGCGGCAGACCAAGCTGAAGCTGACGCAGCAATCGAAGACATGCTAGCAGGTAACAAGTTTGGTGAAGCAGGTTCACGGGTTGTTATCGAAGAATTTTTAAAAGGTGAAGAAGCCAGCTTTATCGTAATGGTAGATGGTAAAAACATTTTAGCAATGGCCACCAGCCAAGACCATAAAGCCCGTGATAACGGCGATAACGGCCCTAACACTGGCGGCATGGGTGCATATTCACCTGCACCAGTAGTGACCCAAGTTGTTCACGACTGGACCATTGCTAATGTTATCCGCCCAACGGTCGACGGCATGGCAGCAGAAGGCAATGTTTACACCGGCTTCTTATACGCAGGCTTAATGATTTCTCCAGATGGCAGCGCAAAAGTACTTGAGTACAACTGCCGCTTTGGCGACCCAGAAACGCAGCCAATCATGATGCGTCTGCAATCAGACTTAGTTGAGCTTTGTCTAGCCGCTACCCGGGGTGAGTTAGATAAAGTGACTGCTGAATTTGATTCACGCGCAGCAGTCGGTGTTGTACTTGCAGCAGGCGGATACCCAGATGCTTACCGTAAAGCTGACGTGATTGACGGTTTATCATTAGGTGATAACAACGCCAAAGTATTCCACGCTGGCACCGCCATGAAAGACGGCTATGTTGTCACTGCAGGCGGCCGCGTTTTATGTGCCACAGCACTAGGTAACACTGTGACAGAAGCACAAGCTAGCGCATACAAGCTAGTCGATGCTATCCACTGGGATGACGTCTACTTCCGCACTGATATTGCCTACCGCGCTATCGCACGTGAGCAAGATAAAGGTTAATTTTTTTAGCCTAATGCTGAATTAAAAAAATCCCTGTGATGGCAACTAATGCCAAAAGTCACAGGGATTTTTGTTTTAGCGTTCAAAATTCAATTCCATTAAAGTATTAGGAGCTTATTAAACTATTTATCTTCCTTTACTAAAGGCACCGCCGAGTGTTTGCTTAAATTCAAAATCAACACCCCAACCAGTATGGCAATAACAATCGAGATTAAACGGGTAAATTCAGACGACAGTGAATCTGCCGCTTGGTGCTTAATGATTTGATACGTTAATACGATAAAATTAGTAAACAATAACTGGTAAATACTAAAGCGACATTGTCGACGAATGCCAAAGCAAGCTAACTGCAGCCCGCAAAATAACGTCACCCCAATTAACATCCAAGTTGAAACCCCAAAGGCAAACAGTAGCATCACAGGTAAGGTAAATAAGATCCCAGTGGCGGTGGTGACAATTTTATTCTGGCTATAAATACGATGATCATTCGAGATAGGAATTTTAATCAAACTGCCAATGGTGATGGCAATCAGCATGGTTTGCGTACTGCCAATACTGATAAGTACCACCAGCGTAATACACATGGCGGTGGCTTTAAACATGATAAGCCCAATATTAGTTTGCGCCCCTTCTTTAACGGTTTCATCCATTAAAATATCTTGCTCATCACCTGGGAATAATAAAAAACTGATGTAGGTGATAACGATGGCAATTAAAAAGGCTTCAAACATCAACCAAGGTAACACGTCCACTGGCGCACCCATTTGGAAATTCATCACTGTCATGATAATCACCACCATTAAGGCTAAGGTGGCAAGCATATCTTTAGGATCGTGATGACTGCGGTAAAAGCACCAAAAAAATAATCCCCAGCAAAATAGCGCATAACCTGTGGGAGTGTCTTTTAACACCCCAGCAAGAAACACCAATATAAAGCTAAGAAAGAATAATATGATAAGCAGTTTAAGTAACATACTCATAGGCGGTTTTGATGGCATGATGGTTAAAAATATCACCACAAACATCGGCGCTAAAATAGGCATAGCCGCCCCAGAGTATTGCAAATAAAACAGCAAAAAGACCGGGAAAAATACCAGCCTGATGATCGGATTCACCGCATTACGAAACATAGGTCCACACGCTCACAACTCGGATCCAAATTTTAGCTAACCATTCGCCAAAGCTGCTTTGCTCTGTAAAAAAGGCAACGGTAGCTTGGGAGCCATAACGAATGTTTTGCGGTATATCATCGTTTTCAAAAACAATGTTAACCGGATAACGCTGGGCATTTAACGAAGTGGTATCTGCGGTTAAAAAGCCTGTTGCTTGGTCAATATTATTACTGCCACCAGTCCCCCAACCTATGCTATCGACTTTGCCATTCAACACCCTCCCTGGCAGTGCATCGAGCACAATTTCAACTCGTTGCCCCTCACGAATATGCTCTAGGGAGTTTTCTCTAACCAGTGCTGAAATCCAAATACCGCGGGGATCAATAAAGGTCAGCATCGGCGTGCCAACCGTGGCTCTTTGCCCTAGAGTAAGTTGTAAATTGGTCACGACACCTTGTGAAGGCGCAATCACTTCGGTGCGCTGTAAGTCTAGCTGCGCTTGCTCAAGGTTGGCCATGGATGCCAATAACTGCGGGTTATTTTCACCCTGTGGGCCTAAATTTTGTTTGGCTTGTACTAATGAGGCTTCTGCGGCGTTATAACTGGCTTGGCTTCTATCTCGTGACTCAATGGCATTATCTAAGTCAGATTGGCTTAATACGCCTTTTTCCGCTAACTCGCTAATCCTAACCGCTTGCTCTTTGGCATTATTGCGGGCTGCTAATGCATCAATGACTTTAGCTTGAGCAACTTCAACCGCGGCGGTATTTGCGCCAATACTTTGCCCTGTTAAAGCAAGGTTGGCTTGGGCTGATTGTAAGGCAATTTGATAGTTTCGTGGGTCGATTTTAAACAGCACCTCACCCGCCTCTACCACTTGGTTATTTTTGACATTAACATCGGTGATATTACCCGCGACCTGACTAGCGACTCTCACTAAATAGGAATGAACTCTAGCATCGCCAGTCATCGGAGTGACCCGATCGGCCCATAGGCTATATATCCACACAAACAGGATCACACCAATGATATAAAAACTTAACTTACGAGATGATTTTTCCGCTGAGGACATGATATTAACTCTCTAACTGATGATGAAATAGTGATGAAATAGTGCTGAAACTGAACTCTAAGCTCTCAATAATACAGTCTAGGATATAAGCAAAAATACACATACAAGTATTTGTAAGAATGATAAAAATTTATTCATACAAAGACTATTTATTCAAACAAAGGCTAAGGTTTCGATAATAACTACATTATAAATTTTACATAGTTATTCACTTTTACTAGCCTAAGTGATTAGCTATTTTACTGAGTTAACTTAATAGTCACAATCGCCTCATCAGCTCCAAAGAGCCACATTTTTTATCACTGCTGGTCATTGCCATAAAACATCGACTTACCCCTTAGACCTATGGCAGGATGTCAGCCTGTCACAAGTTAATAACAAATAATACTGACAGCGCAACAGCCAGCATAAATATAAAAATCTCATCACACCCCAAAAAAATAATAATAGAGATCACTCAATGTCTGATAAGCAAAAGCTAAACAAACACAAACAGTCCAGTTTGCTCGATGCCCTTGCACCCGTCTTCGCCCTCATAGCAATGCTTGGCACAGCGGTTTATCTTTTTTCTTCCGATAGCTCATCTGGTGCCAACCAAATCGCGCTGATCCTCGCGGCCTGTATCGCCATTTTAATTGGCTATAAAAATGGCTATAGCTGGAATGAAATGGAACGCGGCATCATTAAAAGTATTGGTGTTGCCACTGGCGCCTTGTTAATTCTATTTACCGTGGGCTCGCTGATTGGCACTTGGATTTTGGCAGGCACGGTGCCGACAATGATTTATTACGGCATGCAGATTTTGCACCCTCAATATTTTTATGCCGCTAGCTGTATTTTATGTGCCGTGGTCGCGATCAGTATTGGTAGCTCTTGGACTGTGGCGGGTACCCTAGGTATTGCCTTAATTGGTATAGCTTCCGCTATGGGATTAGATATTAATATCACCGCAGGTGCGATTATTAGTGGCGCCTATTTTGGCGATAAAATGTCACCGCTTTCAGATACTACTAATCTCGCCCCCGCTGTTGCTGGCGCTGATATTTTTAGCCACATCAAATATATGACTTGGACTACCGTCCCCAGCATTATCATTGCGCTAATTGTCTTCACTGTTTTAGGGCTATCAGCCGATGTTGCTAGCTTCAATTCAGATCTTGATAGCACCCTGTTACTGCTGGAAGAAACTTACCAACCTGGCCTGCATCTGCTTATTCCTTTATTAGTGGTGTTATTTTTTGCTAACAAAAAAATGCCAGCCTTTCCTACCGTAATTCTAGGGACGATTGCTGGGGCTATTTGTGCGGCGATTTTCCAATTTGATAATGTGGTCAGCTACGTTAATGAGGACAACTTATTACCGATAGTAGCACTCATTAAAGGTATTTGGATTGCGATGTTTGATGGTTATGTGGCCACCACAGGTGACACGGTTTTAGATAACTTATTAAGCCGCGGCGGCATGAGCAGCATGGTCACCACGGTTTGGTTAATCCTCTGCGCCATGACATTTGGCGGCGTGATGGAAGTGACAGGATCATTATCGCGCTTACTGGAAAGTATCTTAAGTTTAGTGACGGGGACTAGCAGCTTAATTATCACCACTTTGGGAGTTTGTATCGGCGCAAATATTATTACTGCCGATCAATATATTGCCATTGTACTGCCCGGTAGAATGCTAAAAATTGAATATCAAAAACGCAAGTTGGCGCCAGTTAATCTAAGCCGTACTCTAGAAGATTCAGCTACAGTAACTAGCCCACTTATCCCGTGGAATACCTGCGGCGCTTTCATGGCCAGTACCTTAGGCGTAGCAACCATTGCTTATTTGCCTTATGCAATCTTTAACCTAGTTTGCCCATTCATCAGTGCATCCTATGCGTATTTCAATATCAAAATACAACCGCTAGATGAATCACTGCAACTCACAGAAGGTTTATAAATTTCAAAAATACGGACTTAGCCTGCTGCTATATAAGTGACTATATAAATGACTATATAAATGACTATATAAATGACTATATAAGCTGTTATCCAAAACGGTCTTTCAACCAGCCATAATGATAGTAACCCCATTGCCCTATTCGCCTTGCTTTAGCAAAGGGCAAACGGGGTAATGGGTTTTGATAAAGTGGTAAATTAGCAATTTCAGTTGGTGTTTCACCGGCAATACTTTGGGCTAATCGAAAAGCCGCTTGTGCACTAAAAGACACCCCAGCGCCGCAATAACCTAAGCTGTAACCCACGCCGTTTTTCTCAACTACATGGGGCATATCATCCATTGATGCCGCTATCCAGCCCGTCCAGTTATAGGCCACTTTTTTAGTCGCTAATGCAGGAAAGCATTTATTCATGGCCAGCTTGAGTCGCTGACCATAAATCGGATCTGCAGCGTCTTTCCCCCACACAGCGCCGCGGCCGCCAAACAGTAATCGATTATCAGGCAGTAACCTGAAGTAATATTTTAAAATGCGGGTGTCCATGGTTACTTGATGGCTAAATAGACCAGCGGCTTGCAGCTCATCAGCACTAAGTGGCTCAGTGACGATAATATTACTGAGTATTGGCAAAAACTTTTCATCAATGCGGTGATTAAACGCTTTGGGCGTATAGCCATTGGCGGCCACTATCACTTTATTTGCACTTAACTCACCATGCTCAGTGAACAGACGGTGCTTGCCATTTTCCTCGATCCAGTCAAGCACGCATGAGCTTTCAGATAGGGTGACATCTTGATGCTCAACCATTGATTTATAGCCCAGCAATAACTTTAGCGGGTTTACCCCAAAGCCATCACTTAATCGCAGTGCGCCATAGGCTTGGTGCTGATTTAAATAATCTCGGCGAAAGTCTGCAGCATTAATAAATTGCGCATGCTGATCCATATTTGCAGAGCCTGCTGACGAGGGTGATTTACTGTCTAATGGTGAAGGTATTAAATGCTGCTGAATAAAGTCAGCGGCTGTTTTAAGCTGCTGCAACGCCTTAGGGTTATGCGCCACCTTTAAGTAGCCTTTCTCCTGCGGATCACACTCTATATTGTATTTATGAATTAGTGATTCAACGCGCTCGACAGCTTGGCTAAACTCGCCATAAATGGCTTTAGTGGTGGCTAAATCCCAACGTTTTGCCATAGCGGCATAGCCCAACCTGCCCGAGCCCTTTAATACAAAACCTGCATTACGGGCGCTGGCACCAAAACCCACTTGGTTTGCCTCTAATACATGGCAATCTATATGGTATTTACTGGCGAGATAATATGCCGTCAGTAATCCTGTATAACCGCCGCCAATTATCGCGACATCCGTTTGCTGATGACCACTTAGGTGAGGTAAGCGTGGCGGCAAAGCTTGGGTACTTGCCCAATAGCTATTGGCCAGTGGTTGTGAAGCAGCATTCGGGGTTATTAAAGGATCATACATAGCAGCGGCTCTTTTTATTTTGGTTATTATGAGTGCAAATGCGGGCACTAAAATCTGCAATAAAGCCTTTTAGTAAAGCCTTTTGATAACGTCTCTCTATAAATGGTTAGCTAAATTCAATCACCATTTCACAAGCTGTGCAGTGGCAATCATCGCCGCAAAGCACACAAAGATAATCGCTACCGTCTACTTTTTGGTTCCAACGGCTCGGATGTTGTTTAATTAATTGCCCACCAGCATGAGTAAAGTAACCTACCGCCGAGTTATTTGGGCTTTGTTGCCATAAGTGACTCACCCCCGCTTTGGCGCCCTGTTGCTTAACAGCCGCAATAGACGCTTGCAGTAATTTAGAACCAATCCCCTGACCGCGATATGCTTCTGCTACTGTATTACATTTGAAATAACACATATTTTCAGCAGTAACAGGCCACTTTTCAGGAGTACACCATTGATCAACTGGCCACTTCCCAGCGGCATAAGTCAGCCTAAAACCGACAATATTAGCCGTCGAATTATGGGTATTTTTAGTTGGTGATAATTGTTCACTTTCTGCGATGAAGTGAGCATTGATATTATTTTTTATACCCATTCGATAAATTTTTTCAAGCGAAGATAGATTTAAATACCCTTCACCATGAACCAAGTTTCCGAGTTCAATAACTTGTTGAAAATCATCAGGAGTTAAGCTTCTTATCATTATTATATTGACTCCAGGTTGTCTTAATATATCGCCAAGATAGCACAATTATTTAGCAAAAATAACGATGTTAAACTTTTGTGATAATTTGGCGATAACACAGTGAGATCCCTTTGGCAGAATCGATTGCAATTAAACAAAAGGAGCTCCGTTATGAAATCATCTGTATTAAAACCTATCGCACAAAAAGCAAGCTTACTGACTTGTGGACTCATCGCCGCTGGCCTGTTCAGTATGTCAGCTAATGCTGCTGAAGTTGAAATCAGTGTTGTTAACCTAACCCACGGTAATCACTTCACGCCATTGTTTATTGCAGCACACGATGCTGACAGTCACCTATTCCAAGTGGGCGAAATGGCTACACCAGCATTACAAAAAATGGCCGAGGGCGGTGATATTGCTGATTTAGATGCCGCAGTTATGGGCGCAGGTGGCGTGACTGTTACCAACCCAGCCATGGGTTTATTAGCCCCCGGTGCTAATGTCAGTGATGTCATGCTTGATTCAATGGAAATGACGCACCTTTCTATCGTTGCTATGGTACTACCAACCAATGATGCCTTTATGGGGTTAGATGGCTGGGAGATCCCGACTGAGGCGGGTACTTACGCAGTTTATGTAAACGCCTATGATGCGGGTACTGAAGCCAATGATGAAGTGGTTAATGGCGGCGGAATGTCCGGCGTTGCAGGTATTCCAGCAGCGCCAGGTGGTGACGGAGGTATGAATGGTACTGGTGTTATGGATGGTGCTACTAATGGTTATGTCCACACTCACCCAGGTGTGCTTGGTGATACTGATCCAGCCGGCGGCGCCAGTGATTTAGACAGCCGAATTCATCGCTGGTTAAACCCTGTTGCGAAAGTTGTTGTTACCGTTAAATAAGGGGCATGTGATGAAATATCCAATCAAAAATATCAATAAATATAGCCTGAGTGCTGCAGCATTAATTGCTGTGCTGGGCTTAAGTGGCTGTTCAGACAATAACAACTCACCGTCTCCTGAGCCGACTCCAACCCCAACGCCCGATACGGTAATGCAAACCTATAGCGTCACAGTGACAAACTTAACGGCTAATCAACCCATGTCACCGATTGCAATTGCCGTTCATAGCAATGATGTGATGTTATGGCAAGCAGGCGAAAGCGCAAATGTCGCCCTAGAGAAAATTGCTGAAGGCGGCGATTCAAGTGATGTAGCGGCTATTGAGGGTATCGAGGTTACGGCCAGTGGCGCTGGTATATTGATGCCAGGCATGTCAGAAACCATCACAATTACTTTAGATGAAGCCGATGTTGCCAACCTTACCGTAGCAACCATGCTGGTAAACACCAACGATGCCTTTACTGGATTAAACAGTTACGACATTTCGATGTTAGCAGTCGACACTATGGTCGCTATGAAAGGCATGGTTTACGACGCTGGCACTGAAGCTAATACAGAAGAAAAAGGTACCATGCCCGGACCTGCTGATGGCGGAGAGGGGTTTAATGCAACCCGTGATGATGTTGATTTTGTTCATATTCATCCAGGCGTGATCACCATGTATGACGGTTTAATGGACTCAGTCCTAACGCCATCACACCGTTTTGATAATCCGGCAATAGCCATATCAATCAGCCGCACACAATAGCAAGCATCAGCCTTTATGATTAAAAACCAAACAAGCTGAAAGTTTATCCGCCCATCTCAGGTCTGCTGGATAAGGACCTGAAATGGGAAATTCTGGATGAATGATTCTAATAAGCACCATCAGCACCAAATCAAGCCACATATTTTGTTGGTTGAAGATGAGCAAGATTTGGCAAGGCTCATCATGCTAAATCTAACCGCACTAAATTATGAGGTGTTTCATGCCACCACATTAAGCCAAGCGCTTAACATCATTAAATCTAGTGTAATTGATTTGATTTTGATGGACCGTATGCTACCTGATGGCGATGGCATTATGTTGTGCCAGCAACTTCGTGAAGCTGACAACTCGGTTGCTGTGATGATGCTAACTGCCAAAGATTCAGAAGCCGATATTGTATTGGGCCTTGAAGCCGGTGCTGATGATTACTTAGTCAAACCCTTTAGTGTGCTGGAGCTACGAGCGCGAGTAAAAGCCATGCTTAGGCGTAGTAAAACTCAACAAATCAGCTCTGAGCAACTGCAGTTTAATGGCGTTACCATTAACGCAGCAACCCGTGAGGTCATTACCAATGACTGCCCGCTGGAATTAACCGCTAGAGAATTTGATCTGTTGCTGTTTATGGCCAAGCATCCACTACAAGTATTTAGCCGAATGCAATTATTAGAGGCAGTGTGGGGTTACAACTATGACGGTTATGAGCATACGATTAACAGTCACATTAATCGCTTACGCAATAAACTCGCCCACAGCCCTGGGCATCCAGAATTAGTCAAAACCGTTTGGGGTGTAGGCTATAAGTTCTCTCCACCATCAGCAACTTAGCTGATATTCGTTTTAAGCATGTTATTTTTAAAGTGTATATGGGTCTCTAATGAACCGCTTATTTAACCGACTATTCTTATCTGCCACTTTAATGGTGTTGCTACTTTTTGTAGCCCTGTGGCAATGGTTACAACTCAACCATGAATTTAGCCGTAATCAAATTCAGCAATCATTACACTTACAACTTGCTGAACATATGGCGCACATTAATCCGTTATTGTCACAAGGGATTACCTCAGATGCAGCGCTAAAAGAAGCATTTCACGACTTTATGCTGCTGGGCCCAAGTTTTGAAATTTATACCTTAGATCCACAAGGTCGTGTCATTGCTTACGATGCCAAAGAAGAGAAAATCAAAACCACTCGAGTAAATTTAGCCAAGATAAAGCAATTTATTGCAGGTCGAGACCTACCGATTTTAGGCACAGATCCCCGCTCAAAAAAAACAGAAAAAATCTTTTCCGTCAGCCCGCTCATCACTACTGACGGGCTTCACAGTGGATACTTATATGTCATCATCGGCGGCGAAGATTATGATAGCTGGCAAGCACTAATAAACTCAGAAAATCAGCCCAAGCTTTGGGGCGCTACCATTGGCTTTTGGATTATTTTTGCACTGATGTTATTTGTGCTATTGCTGGGCTTTTTTACCCAACCAATTAAAAAATTAGCTAGCGATCTCAACCAATTAAAAGATTCGCCATTAAGCGGCACACTGGCTTTGCCTAACCGTTACAATGGCAGCGAAGAAATCAGAGTCCTCAGTGACAATATTAATCATTTACTGCATAAAATCAGCCAACAACACCAACAAGTCAAACGCCAACAACAAGCCAAACATGACTTCTTACTGCATTTGTCCCATGACTTAAAAACCCCACTCACCTCTTTGCTGGGATATATCGATACCTGGCTACTATTACCGCCAGCAGAGCGCCAACCAGAATTAATTGAGTACGCCGCTAATTCAGGGCAAAACTTACAGCAGTTACTGGCACAATTACTTGAATTAGCAGCACTGGAAAATGGTCAAATCAGTGCCCAAATAAGTCAAATTAATTTGCGAGAGGTATTACTGGATTTAAAACAAACTTTTGCACCCAGAGCGCAAAAACTTGGAATACTCTTAGACTTTAATATTGCCGATGAGCTGCAAGTGTATACCGACCCACAATTAATGCGTCGAATATTAAATAATCTTGTAGATAATGCCCTGAGATACACCCCAAAAGGTGGCACCATCAAGGTATACAGCGAAAGCTTAAATGGTCAAAGCTGGTTAGCCGTTAAAGATACTGGCGCAGGCATGCATAAGCATGAAGTCGAAGCCTTAAAACAATTATCCATGCAGCAGTTGTCATTTGAGCCCAATCAAACATTGCCACAGTTGGGTGTTGGTTTAGCCATAGTGCGCCAATTGCTTGGACTCCTAAAGTGCCGTATTGATATTAAAAGCACTCCCGGCAAAGGAAGCCGTTTTATGATTGAACTAGCCACACACTAAATTAGACAAACACTAAAAATAACAAAGCCACCTATAATTAAGGTGACTTTGAGGGTCATAACTGAACACGCCCCTTTAGAGGGAGCGCCTATATTCAGCTACAGAAATAGCTATTAACTTTAGATAGATTGATAAAGTTTTTTAATTTTGTGGAAGAAAAGACTCACAAAACCAGCAGCTAAACTGCCCCACATTAATAATACTGCCGCAACAGTCACAAATTGCCCCATATAATAATCGGCATTAGCCACATAAATGTAATGGGTACCTGGTAGTAGCGCAGCAAATACAGCAAAGAACATTAAAGCAACAATAATTTGAATTTTCATAATTAACTCTTTTTGGCAAAGGCTACTAGTTTTTGCCTCTGTTTCATCATGAAACAAAGCTAGTTAGCTAAATAATACTTAATTCTCAGAATGACGATAAAGTATCAAATAAACCCCACTAAGAGTTTTGTTAAGATCACAATTTAGAATATTCAATTGTCACTTTGTGATAGAGAGCACTCATTACCATTAAAACTATGATGAATAAAATATGGTAAAGCTCAGTGGTCGAAAACGAATTAAAAAAAAGACGAGCATTGCTCGTCTTTTTTTGTGCGCATCATTATCAATTACTTATGATATTTCGCTGATAGCTCATGTACTGAGTTAATGAATGAACCAGCATGTTCTGGGTTAACATGTTGATGGATACCATGACCCAAGTTAAATACATGGCCAGTACCTTCACCGTAAGAAGATAGGATTTGATCCACTTCTTGATGAATACGCTCTGGTGAAGCATAAAGTACAGATGGGTCCATGTTGCCTTGCAGCGCAACTTTATGACCAACACGGCGACGTGCATCACCGATATCAACAGTCCAATCTAAACCGAGCGCATCACAACCAGTTTCAGCCATAGACTCTAACCATAATCCGCCACCTTTAGTGAACAAGGTAACAGGAACTTGGCGACCGTCAGCATGGCGAGTTAGGCCATCAACGATTTTTTGCATGTAACGTAATGAGAACTCACGGTAAGCGTGGTGAGATAACGCACCGCCCCATGAATCAAAGATCATTAACGACTGAGCACCGTTAGCAACTTGTGCATTTAGGTACAAGATAACTGAATCAGCTAACTTGTCTAAAAGCATGTGTAATGCTGCTGGCTCTTCGTAAGCCATTTTCTTAATTTTTTCGAATGTTTTGCTTGAACCACCTTCAACCATATAAGTGGCTAGCGTCCAAGGAGAACCAGAGAAACCAATTAACGGTACTTCACCTTTTAGCTCGCGACGAATCGTACTTACTGCACGCATCACGTAACCAAGTTCATCTTCTGGATCTGGAATGCAAAGCTTTTTAATCGAGTCAACGGTATCAGCTCGACGTTCAAAACGTGGACCCTCACCAGTTTCAAAGTATAAGCCTAAGCCCATTGCATCTGGAATGGTTAGAATGTCTGAAAATAAAATAGCTGCATCTAAATCATAACGACGTAATGGCTGTAAAGTCACTTCACAAGCCAAGTCTTGGTCTTTACAAAGCGACATGAAATCACCGGCTTGAGCACGGGTTGCTTTGTATTCTGGAAGGTAACGACCAGCTTGACGCATCATCCATACTGGCGTTCTGTCAACAGGCTGTTTTAGTAAAGCGCGTAAATAACGATCATTCTTTAATTCTGCCATTGGGCTTGATTCCTAAACATATATTGATATCCGCTGAACCGTAGTTTAGCGACTTAAGGTATTAATGTAACCAGTTCTGCTAAATTTATGTGAGCTGCCCCTCCTACTAGTATCAAAATTGCTAATATAAACGTTAATATGCTCACAAAAAGGGTTGTTTTTGACTAGGTGTGAAGCTAATTCAACAAAAAAGTTGCACCCTCGCTGCACCTTTGATATAAAAAGTTTGCGCTAGCAAGAACAATCAAGAAGCACGATAAATCGAGCCCTTAAAAATCTATTTGCCCAGCGGTAGCATGCTATCGCTGGGCATTTTTCTTTAGATTACAATAACAAAGAATATTTCCCTCGTAACTCAGCCCATTCCTCTGGTCAATCCATTGCTTCTTTTGCAGAAAAGAGTTGATTAATCACTACTTTCTCTCATACATTAAGTGTTATGTATTGGTTACTAAATTGAGAATGATAATGCTGACAAAACTAGAAAAAGCCGAACAAAAATGGGGTGGCTCCAATAAGCTGGTTGATCAATGGCTGCAGCACCGCAGAGCATTACTGATCCAATACTTCAAAATTGCTGGCCTCGCCCCTTACTCAGTCCCTGCAAAAAGCTTACCTGAACTAGATACCGTTAAGCAGTTTTGCGCTCAATTAGTTGATTATGTCTCTGAAGGTCATTTTGAGGTATACGATCAATTGGTTAATGAGTGTGAAAAATCAGGTGAACAAAGTAAAGCCCGAGCACAACTGTTATTACCACAAATCAGTGAATCAACTGATGCCGCATTAGACTTCAATGACAAATATACTGAAGCAGATAGCGATTCTATGTTGCTAGAATTAGATAGCGATCTCTCTAATTTAGCTCAAGCAATGGAAGCGCGCTTTGCTTTGGAAGATGAGTTACTCGAGCAACTTCATCAGCATCATTCAAAAGTCAGCTAATGTGACTTATTACTTATTACTTATTACTTACCAAAGTAATTAGCAAAGCTAGCGGCTAACTGATTGATCTTGAGTCGCAGACAAAGAAAGGCTCGATTTACTGATGCCATTTACTTGCGCCAGTTATCAGGTAGATCGACTTGGGACCATAAATCATGGCAAAGCGCTTGATGTTGATGCCAATTACCTTGTAGTAACCACCCCACCAAGGCATCACCAACTTGCGGATATGCAATAGGCTTGGGCGACGCCGCCTTTAACCATCGGGCTAACATTTTACTATCTAAGCTATCCATACTTTGTCCTGCAGCCAACAGCTCTAATGCTGCTACGTTTGATGATTGCTCAAATTGCCCCTGAAGCGGTTTAACCAGTAGCTTCTTACCTAATGTCATCGCCTCGCTGGCAAGCTCAAAACCTGCATTACCTATTACCCCACCACATTGCGACATGTGTTGTTTAAACCCACAGCGATCAAAGCTGAACCAATTAATATGATCTGGTAATGACTGCTTTGGCTTATTGCCATGGTAAACAAAAAATTGATAGTCAGGAAAAGGCCTTAAAAAAGCTGCTATCGCGTCGGCACTTTCAAAGGGTAAATACACCAAAATTTGATGACTGTGAGCACCACAACTTGGCTCAACTTCTACAAAGGGAGGTAAAATAGCAAAACCGAAATGATGCCAATGACAGCCTAATTTGATATCTGCAGGTGCAAAGTTGTTTAACAGTAATTCATCAAACCAGCTCATTCCCTGTTTAGGTACTGAGTATTGTAAGGACGCTTGATGACTGATCGCAATTGCGGTCACGCCCTGTTTTTTAGCAGCCCAAGCACTCACTGGCTCAAAGTCGTTTAACACTAAATCATAGCCGCTCAAATCAAGTTGTCTCACTTCAGACACAATGGGTGAAGTGATATTTCTTTTAATGGTTTTGCCAATGCTGACTCGCCCGTCTTCGGTAATAAAAGACATGCCCGTTCTAACTTGATAGTCGCCAAAACATTGCATATCAAAGTACTCATCTTTGGCGCGACCACTAAATAAAAAATCAACCTCGATATCAGTTTTACTTAACGCCTTTGCCATGACTCTGGCACGGCTAATATGGCCATTTCCCGTCCCTTGAACACCGTATAATATTTTCATGATTTACCTTGTTTAATGACCAATTTCAGCGCTATGACAAGCTAAATCAACGGCTCGGCTAAGATAACCACACCGACCCCCAACCCAATACCAGCAACAATATCCAATGGATAATGCACCCCAAGCGCTATTCGAGATAATCCAATCGCCACAGCCCAGGTCATTGCGATTGGCCACAATGCAGGAAAAGTCGAAGTGATAGCCATCGCCATAATAAAGGCCGCTGCAGTATGCCCCGATGGCAAACTAAATTTGTCTGATGCCTGAAAGCTGCTATCAAAGCCTGCAAAAGCGGCGCAAGGCCTAGTGCGGCGAATGGCATTTTTAAAGACAAAATATAACGGCAGTTCAATGATAAAACTCACTAACATCAAATTAAAAAACTGACTGCCTTGAGGATGTAAAAACAATAAACCTACCGCCATATACACGTAATAATGGCCATCCCCACTTGCTGAGATTCTTTTCGCTAAAGGGGTTAACTCATGAGTTCGACAAAAAGTAATAATGTGGCAAAACACAAACTTATCCAGTGCGCTAATCGTCATAGCCATACAAAATCCTTATAGTTCAATTGTTCAACCTTAATAAGAACTGTAAATAGGGCTAATGACGCTTAGATGACAAGCTATCGAAACTTTTATGACAATCATAACTTACTCAAAGGAGTCACCACAGACAGGGCAACAATGCAGTTAATCATATAAAAACAAGAACTAAGGCTAATAAAGGGCTTATCACAGCGATAAACAACAGCCGTTTAAGTCATCCCGCCTTAAGACCAAAGACTGAACAACTAACTGATTATCTTTATCAAGTGATGAATATCGCTGTTATTTTCATAAAAAGCTCATATAATTCATATATTATTGCTTTGATAACTGGCGAAAACCTCTGTGAATCGCTAACCCCAAGGAGTGTCACTATGGAATACAACACCTCAGAATTGTGTGATATGTATTTAGATGTCGTTGATGTAGTAGAACCAATGTTCAGTAATTACGGCGGTTGTAGCTCTTTTGGTGGTTCGATTAGTACCATCAAATGTTTTGAAGATAACGGCTTAATTGCTGATGCGCTGCAAGCAGAAGGCGAAGGTAAAGTCTTGTTAGTAGATGGTGGCGGTTCAATGCGCCGTGCATTAATTGATGCCTCGATTGCTGAAATCGCAGTGGCTAACAAGTGGGAAGGCATTATTGTTTACGGCTCAGTACGTGACGTTGACACCCTTGAAGAAATGGATATTGGTATTCAAGCATTAGCTTCAATCCCGATTGGCGCTGACACTAATGGCGTTGGTGAAGTTGAAATCCCAGTTAACTTTGGTGGGGTAACATTCCTGCCATGCGACCATATCTATGCTGACAATACTGGCGTTATCTTATCGCCAGAGCCATTAGATATCGAATAATCGATTGATATTGCTGTTTACATATTACCAGTTTAAATATCGACTAAAGCCAGCTATGCTGGCTTTTTTATGGCCTATTTTTAAGTCATAAGCTCTAAGTATTTGACTCTAGATATGTGGCTCGACATATTAGCCTTAAAGCTAACCCCAATTGAATGAAATAGGTTCTTAATGTTGCAGATAATGACCCGCAGTGAAGTTAATCAATACCTCTCCAGCAGAGATGGCGAAAGCAAACTGGGCCAAACCGTCAAGCTTATCTCCGAATCAGCCCCCTCTTTAGCGGATCTTAAACAGGCACTTTGTGAGGCTAAAACCAATGGGGTGCAATTTGTTATTGTCGGAATTACCGAAGATGCTGGTCCAAGGGCTAACTTAGGCCGCGGCGGCTCATCTGCAGCCTTTAGTGCCACTATGCAACAATGGCTTAATTTGCAGTCCAACCGCTACCTTGATGGTAAACAGTGTCTTATTTTAGGGGAAATATCTCAGGCCCCACTGCCAGAAGCGGCATCCCTAGAAGAGTTAAGGCAAGCGACTAAAGAACTTGATAACCAAGTCATTAGTGTGATCAGCCAAATTATGGCAGCAGAGCTTGAGCCCATAGTGATCGGCGGCGGTCATAACAATGCATATGGCATGCTAATGGCGACTAAGGCTCACTTTAATCAGGCGGCTGCGGCAGTAAACCTTGATCCCCATAGCGATTTTCGCCCACGGGAAGGGC
This sequence comes from Shewanella sp. 10N.286.51.B2, assembly GCF_041469265.1. Lineage (NCBI taxonomy): Bacteria > Pseudomonadati > Pseudomonadota > Gammaproteobacteria > Alteromonadales > Shewanellaceae > Shewanella > Shewanella sp. 10N.286.51.B2. The sequence goes on along the minus strand of NZ_JBFRKH010000043.1, from coordinate 67,470 downwards.
GCCACAGTGGCAACGGATTTAGCTATGCTGCAGCCAATGGCGCACTGGCTTATTACCATGTGCTAGGTTTACATGAGCTAAAAAACACTGAAGCCACCTTAGAGCAATTAAGCTTATTTGGCGGTCATTGGCACAGCTTTCAGCAAATTTGGGTCAGACGAGAAATCGACTTAAGCCAAGCGCTGCAACAAATCGCCAGCAATCTTAATCAAACTCAACTGCCAGTGGCCTTAGAAATTGATGTAGATGCCATCGCCAAAATGCCCAGCAGCGCATCCACTTTTGCCGGTGTGCCCTTGTTAGATGCCTGCCACTATATTCATCACATCGCTAAACACTGCCCTTGTGCTTATCTGCATATTGCTGAAGCCGCGCCTCAATGTCACGATGCGGGTGATATGGCTGGTAAGCGTGATGTAGGCCAAAGTGTCTGTGAATTAATGTACAGTTATATCCAGGCAAGAAAAGTAAGCTAGCTTAAGCAAGGGATATTTGAACTTCTCTCGCTTAAGGATCGTACAAACTTAAGCTGTTAAATTTATTGCACGCTATTACCTAATACTTTCACTATTCAATAACTGTGAATTTTATGCTCTAATGCAGGGCAATTTTGATGAGATAGAATAATACGCTGTCTTAACGCATTCTTAGCTATTTCAAGTAAACTTGATCACATTCTGGCTGATTGAAGTTTCTGCAAAGCAAGCAATGACATACACTCGCTGTTAATTACCGCACATTATAGGAATACACAGATGTCTGAGGGCGACCCAAAGAACACCCATTTTGGTTACAAAACCGTTGATTCAGAGAAAAAAGCGGATTTAGTTGCTGACGTATTTCATTCGGTTGCTGCTAAATACGACATCATGAATGATGTTATGTCATTCGGTGTACACCGTTTTTGGAAACGTCACACGATTGCGACCGCAGGCGCAAGACCGGGCATGAAAGTACTTGACCTTGCTGGCGGCACCGGTGATTTAACCGCTAAATTCTCACACCTTGTGGGTGAGCGCGGCCAGGTTATTCTTGCTGACATTAATGATTCAATGCTTAAAGTTGGCCGTACTAAATTGCGCGACAAAGGCATTGTTAGCAATGTCAGTTACGTACAAGCTAATGCTGAAGCACTGCCGTTTCCTGACAATCATTTTGATATTATTACCATTGCGTTTGGTTTACGTAATGTGACCGATAAAGACGCAGCATTACGCTCGATGCGCCGGGTACTAAAACCTGGCGGAAAGTTATTAGTGCTTGAGTTCTCAAAACCTCAACACGAAGTCATGCGTAAAGTTTATGATCTTTATAGCTTTAAAGTGTTGCCTAAAATGGGCGCACTAATTACCCAAGATGCTGACAGCTATGAATACCTAGCTGAATCAATTCGCATGCATCCAGATCAAGAAACCTTAAAGCAAATGATGCTTGATGCCGGTCTTGAACAAGTTGACTACACCAATATGACTGATGGTGTTGTCGCCTTACATCGCGGTTATAAATTCTAATGCTGCCGAACCACTGTTCATTACTGGCTTGTGCTGCAATGGAAACTGCTCTCGGGCAGTTACAAGCACAAGATCAGGGTGAATATGCGCGACTAAAGCCGTTGCACGGTAAAGTATTCAAAATTCAGTTAACCCAAGTTAGTTGGCCAATATACCTTATTTTTGCACCGCAAATTCAAGTCATGAGCGCTTATGAAGCCACTGTTGACGTCAGTATTACTGCTGATGTCACTACGCTTTATAAGGTGACTGAAGGGGCTAACCTTACCGAGCTCATTAAGCAAGATAAGCTGATCCTCGATGGCGATATCAACTTATTGCAAAGCTTTAGTCATTACTTAAAGCACATTGAGTTAGATTTTGCCGAGCCATTATCAAAGTATATTGGTGATGCCCCGACTCATATGTTGCTGACTAATACCAAACACTTAGCCAGTTCAATGAAGCAAGTGTTTGAAAAGTCGCTCTCTCATGTGGGTCAATTAACCACTGAAGAATATCGACTCGCCCCTCATCAAATCGACTTCATTCATTTTCGTGATAATCTGGAACAGCTTGTTGATAGAACAACAAGCATTGAGTCCAAGATAGCAAAATTAAGAGAAAAAATTACCCCATGACAATTGCAAGTATCAGGCGTGGTTACCAAGTCATAAAAACTGTACTCCATTACGGCTTAGATGATGTTTTACCCAAAAATAAAACTCCCTGGTACTTTTCACTTCTGCGAAATTGTTTCTTTTGGATCCGCAACCAACACAAAGACAAATCTTCTGCTGAACGTTTAAAGCTGGCGATGCAAGATTTAGGACCGGTTTACATCAAGCTGGGACAAATGCTGTCAACTCGCCGTGACTTACTCAATGATGAGTGGGCCAGTGAGCTGGCGATGTTGCAAGACCGCGTACCACCTTTTGATTCAACCCTTGCCCGCCAAGCTATTGAAGCAGAACTAAAAGCGCCGATAGACTCATTATTTGACAACTTTGAAGACATTCCCTTAGCGTCAGCATCCATATCTCAAGTTCACACTGCTAACTTGAAAGAAAATGGCGCAGAGGTGGTGTTAAAAGTTTTACGTCCCAACGTTGAAGCGCAAGTTAATGCTGATTTACAACTGATGTGCCAAGCGGCCAATTTACTTGAAAAGCTATTAGGTGAAGGCAACCGTCTGCGCCCTGCTGAAGTCATTGATGATTATCGCACCACCATTTTAGGCGAGCTAAACCTTAAACTAGAGGCGCTCAATGCCATCAAGCTACGTAACAATTTTTTAGACTCTGATAGCTTGTATGTGCCTTATGTTTATGAAGATTATTGCTACCCTCGCCTAATGGTAATGGAGCGTGTTTACGGCATTCCTGTTTCAGATATTGAAGCCTTAAAAGCCCAAGGGACTAATTTAAAGCTTTTGGCTGAACGCGGTGTTGAACTGTTTTTCACCCAAGTATTTCGTGATAATTTTTTCCATGCTGACATGCACCCTGGCAATATTTTTATAAGCCGTGAACACCCTGACAATCCATTTTATATCGGCATGGATTGCGGCATTATGGGCACCCTTAATGATGTCGACAAACGCTATTTAGCAGAAAATTTCTTAGCCTTTTTTAATCGTGATTATCAGCGTATTGCCCAGCTTTATATTGAATCGGGTTGGGTATCAGAAAACACTGACGTACTGGCATTTGAGCAAGCGGTTAAAGTGGTTTGCGAACCCATGTTTAATAAGCCATTAGACGAAATCTCATTTGGCCATGTGTTACTGGAGTTATTTCGCACTGCCCGCCGATTCGATATCGTCGTGCAACCACAACTTGTTTTACTCGAAAAAACATTGCTTTACATTGAAGGCTTAGGTCGTCAGCTGTACCCACAGCTAGACTTATGGTCAACAGCTAAACCGTTTTTAGAGCAGTGGATGTCTGAACAAGTCGGCCCGAAAGCCATTTTTGATAAAGTTAAAATGAAGAGCCCTTATTGGGCTGAAAAGCTGCCAGAATTTCCAGAACTTATCTATGACAATTTAAAAATGGGTCGAAAACTACTGGGCACCCAACAACAAATGCTTGATAAGTACCTAAAATTTCAACATAAAGCCCATAAAAGTAATTACTTATTAATAACAGCTGCTGTAATGTTGATCTGTGGCACAATATTATTAAACCAATACGCTACACTATGGCCTGCTTACATTTGTATCACATCAGGTATAGTGCTTTGGTTCACAGGATGGCGATCCAGACCAAAAAACCGTAAATTTTAACTAGCACTTATACATTAGAGGTTCATAATACTCTATGTATAAAGGTTACAATTGTGAATGTAAAAATTCCAACATCATGTTTTTATTCTTATAGAGGAAATGTTCATGGGCGGCATCAGTATTTGGCAGCTTCTAATTATTGCGTTAATTGTTGTGTTGTTATTCGGAACTAAAAAATTACGTTCTTTAGGTGGCGATTTAGGTGGGGCTGTTAAGGGCTTCAAAAATGCAATGAATCCTGAAGATGAAGAAAAGAAGTCTCTAGAAGACAGCACTGCGAAAAAGTCTGAACAGGCAACTGAGCAGAAATCCGAGTCAAAGGATAAAGAACAGGCGTAATTCATTATGTTTGACGGTATTGGCTTTATGGAGCTACTGCTGATTGGAATTTTGGGGCTTGTGGTTCTCGGCCCCGAAAGACTTCCGGTTGCAGTACGTTCAATATCTGAGTGGATCCGCTCATTAAAGCGGATGGCAAACTCAGTCAAAGATGAATTAGAGCAAGAGCTTAAAATTGATCAGCTTCATGCTGACCTTAAAAAAGCAGAAAGCAAAGGTTTGTCGAACCTATCACCTGAACTACAAGAGTCCATTGATCAGCTAAAAGATGCTGCAAAATCGGTTAATCGTCCCTATCAAGTTGACGAAGTAGCCAAAGATACCTCTGCAGCTACACCCGCTGAAAGTTCTACTGCCAAAAGTGAACAAGCAAACGACTCTGACAGTTCAAATACCAAAAGCTAACACGGGTAACCAATGTCACAACAGCTACCTCTTATCAGTCATTTGCTTGAGTTACGAAATAAGTTACTTAGAGCTATCGGCAGCGTATTGCTGGTATTTATCTGCTTAGTTTATTGGGCAAATGACATTTACCATTATATGGCAATCCCATTAATGCAATCACTGCCAGAGACCGGCAGTATGATTGCAACGGATGTAGCCGCGCCCTTTTTTGCGCCATTTAAATTAACCTTAGTGTTATCATTTTTTGTGGCGATCCCCTACGTACTATTTCAAGTATGGTCATTTGTGGCGCCCGGTTTATACAAACACGAAAAGCGCATGATTATGCCGCTGCTATTTAGCAGTACGGTATTATTTTACCTCGGTATTGCTTTCGCCTATTACGTGGTATTTCCGGTGGTATTTGCGTTTTTCACCAGTGTCGCACCAGAAGGAGTGCAAGTAGCAACCGACATTAGTAGCTATTTAAGTTTTATCTTAAAGCTATTTTTTGCTTTTGGTTTAGCCTTTGAAATCCCTGTAGCCGTAGTATTAATGTGCTGGGCTGGCGTGACAACACCAGATGAGCTTAAACAAAAACGCCCTTACATTGTTGTAGGTGCATTTGTGGTTGGCATGATGCTAACGCCACCTGATATTATTTCACAAACAATGTTAGCGATTCCTATGTTAATATTATTTGAAGGTGGTTTATTAGCAGCTAGGCTATATACCCCAAAAGAAGATACAGATAACGAAGAGCCAGAGAACGAGAAAGCTGATAGTTAAATTGCGCATCGCACTCATGGACTAGTTAACCAATAAAAAGAAGGATTCTGTAATGCGTTTAACTTTGATTGCCACTTTTGCTTTGGCTATCTCTTCTCAAGCACAGGCCAGTGTTGAGCAACAACTGGCGAGCTGTGCAGCTCAAACTGACAAACTTGACCGGCTAATGTGTTACGACACATTAGCCGCGTCAGTTAACACCTCCCTCACTTCAGCGACAACAGAGACTGCTACTGCGGTATCGACGCCAGCAGTAGTAACTGCATCTGCCGTAACAAAGGCTGCAGTTGCAACGTCTAACAATCCTACTGCAGAACAAGAGTTTGGTCTTAAAAAGAAGGTCGATGAGGATGTCACTCGCCTTTATGCTGACGTTGTATCGGTAAAAAAAGATCCTTACGGCTCATTAATTATTACCCTGTCTAATAATCAAACTTGGAAGCAATCAGGTACTGACCGCTATAAAGTGAAAAAAGATCAAACCGTCTTTGTTGAAAAAGGCGCTCTCGGTTCATTCCTACTGGGCAGCGATGATCGTAACTCCACTATTCGAGTGAAGCGTTTAAAATAAATCATGCCGCAGCATATCGACATAGCCGTTAATTTGCTTAGCAGCAGGTTAATCGCTGATATTGACAACATAGTGACTCAAGCGGCGCAACATCATGTTTCGCCGTTAATTGTTATTGGCAGTGATATTACTGAAAGTAGCGACAGCGCCTCGCTGTGCGCAAAATACCCTCAGCAACTCTATAGCACTGCAGGGGTTCACCCTCACCACGCCAGTAGCTGGAATGCTGCCAGTGCTGATGAGATAAAAACCTTAGCAGCATTAAAGCAAGTGGTTGCTATTGGTGAATGCGGTTTAGATTATAATCGCGACTTTTCTCCCCGTAATGCCCAGCGCCTTGCCTTTCACGCCCAACTTGAATTGGCAGTTGCATTACAAATGCCGGTACTGATGCACTGTCGTGACGCTCACGAGGACTTTATTGCAATAGTAAGTCAATATCGCCACAAGCTCCCTGCAGCGCTGCTGCATTGCTTTACGGGCAGCAAAGATGAGTTACTTGCTTGTCTTGAATTAGATTTACATATCGGCATAACTGGCTGGGTATGCGATGAACGTCGCGGCGCTGAGCTGGCGAGCATAGTGCCATTGATCCCAAACAACCGCTTAATGGTTGAAACTGACAGCCCTTATTTATTACCTCGCAGCATGCGCCCTAAACCCAAATCTAGCAAAAATTTGCCACAATACTTGCCCTATATTGCCGAGTATATTGCTAATCTTCGTCAGCAACCCTATGCAGAGCTGGCAGCCCATTGCTACACCAACAGCCAGCGTTTTTTTAACCTAGGGCAGGATTAATGCAGCAAGTGCATTGGGCGTTTAAAGCATTTACTTTGTTTTTTATTATATTGCTAACTCAATTACAAGCAGCCCACGCGCTTGCCGTTGAGCACGCCAATCCCCCGCTAAGATTAACCGCCTCATCCATTACAAAAATCAAATTAACGGATTGGATGTATATCAATCAGTCTCAAGATATTGAAGAGCTTGCCAGCTTAACACTGCTAAAAAATAGCCAACAAGATTGGCGCAAGTTAAGCCGCGGCGATATGCGTAAAATTGGCGCTAAAAATACTTGGTTGAGTTTTAGTATTTTTAGCCCTAATGACCATCTATCACGCATGATAGCGCTGAATAACCCACTGCTAGATAGCATGAAACTATATCATTTAGTCAATAACAAATTAGTAAAAGTGGAGCTAATGGGTGATAGCTATCCGTTTAAACAGCGCCCACTGCAAAGTAATTTATTTCTTTACCCCTTTGAATTACAGCCAAACGAAACACATACCTTTTACTTAAAAATCGATAATCGCGGCAGCTTAAATTTTCCATTGGTACTATGGAGTAAAAATGATTACAGCCATGCCATTGAGTCTCAAAGCCTTGCTAATGGCTTTCAAATTGGGATATTGATTGCCATTGGGCTATTTAGTTTGTTTATTGCCCTCGCATCAGGGTCTTTTAGTTATAGTTACTATAGTGGCTATGTACTCAGTTTAACTCTACTTGTGGCCACTATTCATGGTATTGCCTTTCAATATTTATGGCCCACACTGCCGGTGGTGCAAAACTTAGCCATTCCAATATTAATCCCGATAGCCTTAGCTTTTGCGCTGATGTTTACCGAAAAAGTGATGCTACTTAAATATCATAATAAACCGATGCTATTAGTCGGTCGTTACCTTGCGGTTTACTGCGTTTTACTGAGTCTGGTTATCTCGTTTATTGATTTTAAGTTCAGCTTATATTTGCTCACTTTCTCGGTAATCGCCATTAGCTGTGTACTGATTACAGTATCTTTAATACAAGTAATTAAAGGCAGTAAAAATGCACGTTTATATGCTATTGCCCGTATCGGGCTATTTATTGGTGCCATTCTCAGCGGGCTCATTTATCTGGGCTATTTACAGTGGTATATGCCAGCGCATACTCCAATGATGATCGGACTGACCTTTGAAGTCATTGTCATGGCTGCAGTGCTAGCAGTGCGCTATAACGATGAACGAAAAGCCAAACTTCAAATGCAAAAAAAGGCCCTAGAGCAAGCCCAAAAACTACAACAAAACCGTGATGAAGCTTTAAAAGCAGAAGCGAGAACCAATGAACGTCTCGAACAAATGGTCGCTGAGCGGACTCTTGAGCTCGAAGTCACCTTACGTGAGCTAAATGATGCCAATCAAAAGCTGCAGCAACAAAGCACCACTGACAGTTTAACTGGAGTAAAAAATAGAAACGCCTTTGATAAACGCCTAACCGCAGAAGGACGCATTAGTCGTCGTCAGCAAACCTCACTTGCTATCCTAATGGTTGATATTGATAAATTTAAACAGATTAATGATCAATTTGGTCACCTTGCTGGCGACCTTGCAATTAAAGTGATTGCGACAACAATTTCTGAGTTTTTAAAACGACCAACCGATCTGGTGTCACGTTTTGGAGGTGAAGAGTTTGCTATTATATTACCAAATACTGATAGTGTAGGAGCGATGCTATTGGCTGAAAGAATTCGCCAAGCAATCTCTAATTTATCAATCGATTGGGATAATAACCCTATTTCCCTTTTCGTAAGTATCGGTGTGAGCGCTGCCATTATCGAAACCAATGAACAGCCAACTCAGTTACTTGAACAAGCAGATAAAGCGCTTTACCAAGCTAAGCGCAGTGGACGAAATCAGGTTTGTCTGTTTTCGTCTGATTAAGATCAGTCTAATTTCAGGAGTCGAATGTGAATATAATTACTAGTGCTTTTCCACAGCGCAGAATGCGCCGCATGCGTAAACATGATTTCAGCCGCCGTTTAATGTCAGAAAACAAACTGTCGGTGAATGACCTTATCTACCCAATGTTTGTTCTTGAAGGCAACAATCGCACCGAAAAAGTGGCGTCGATGCCGGGTGTTGAACGCTATTCAATCGACTTATTACTCAAAGAAGCCGCTGAATTAGTCGAACTTGGCATTCCTTTGATTGCCCTGTTCCCAGTTACACCTGCGGAAAAGAAAACCCTCATGGCTGAAGAAGCTTACAATTGTGACGGTTTAGTACAGCGCGCCGTACGTGAGTTAAAACAAGCTTTTCCTGAGCTTGGGATTATGACAGATGTGGCACTTGACCCCTTCACCACCCATGGTCAAGACGGCATTATTGATGACACAGGTTACATCCTTAACGACATCACCACTGAGATCTTAGTCAAACAAGCCTTATCACACGCTGAAGCCGGCGCTGACATTGTCGCTCCTTCAGACATGATGGATGGCCGAATTGGCGCTATTCGTGAAGCATTAGAAGCTGCAGGCCACGTTAACACCCAAATTATGGCATATTCAGCCAAATACTCTTCTAGTTACTACGGCCCTTTCCGTGACGCTGTCGGCTCAGCAGGTAACCTTAAAGGTGGCAACAAGCATAGCTACCAAATGGATCCAGCCAATAGCGATGAAGCCTTACATGAAGTCGCATTAGATATTCAAGAAGGTGCAGACATGGTAATGGTAAAGCCTGGCATGCCATACCTTGATATCGTTCGCCGCGTAAAAACCGAACTAGCAGTGCCGACTTTTGCATACCAAGTGAGTGGCGAATATGCCATGCACATGGCAGCAATTCAAAATGGCTGGTTAGCCGAAAAGGCTATCGTGATGGAATCACTGCTGTGCTTTAAGCGCGCTGGCGCCGATGGTATTTTAACTTATTTTGCAAAAAGTGCCGCTCAGTGGCTTAAAGAAGATAAGTAAATAAAAATGTTATTTATACAAGATGAATAACAAACAGGAGACCTATTGGTCTCCTTTTTTATAGCGCATTTTGCAGGCTAAATGATTCAAATTGATTATAAAGGCGACTAAAACACCCCCCAATAGTGACATTCATCGCCGTAGCAATAAATATTAACTCTTGCTAATGCACTATGAGCCAGTGCAAAGTTATCTTTGAATTTTACTTATATTAGTGATCTAGCTAACAGCTAGCTAATATTCAACTTCACTAACCTAAGGTTAAATGATTGAATTGTTTTATTGTTCTTTCTTGAGGCCTTATCATGCATAACACTGTTAAAACATTATTAGCTACAACCGCAATTTTCTTTGGCAGCCATTTGGTTGCTGGCTCAGCCATGGCTGGCAGTGGTTGTTCATTCGATGAAGAGCAAACAGGCTTCATGGCAACATGCAGCGAGGAGAAACAAGAAGTGATTATTACCGGACTTGTTGATATTTCAACACTTGAAAAAGACTTACCAGGTTACGCTGCAGAGTATGAGCAGTATAAAATTGATGCTGCCGCATTAACTGAATTAAAAGCGGTAACTACCCCAACAAATATCGTGGTAATTATTGGTACTTGGTGCCCTGATTGCCATCGTGAAACGCCACGTTTCATGCGCCTTATCGAAGAAGCGGCCAATCCGAATATTACCGTGACTTACATAGGTATTGATCGCAGCAAAGTTGATCCAGAAGGCCTAGCGGCAGCATATGAATTCACCCGAATCCCGACCTTTATCATTCAGCAACAAGATGAAGAAATTGGCCGAATCGTTGAACGTCCAACAGTGTCGCTGGAACAAGATTTAGTCAACATTCTGAAATAGTCTGTTTTGAAAGCCTCTTGAGTTTTTTCAGGCAAATAAAAACGGGATCAAATGATCCCGTTTTTTGTATTCGATTTTTATTACAAGGTCATTAAAGCATTAAGCCATTCTTGCAGCCAACATGCTTAGCACTCCTTCACGCAGCGCACCACCCGATAAATTAAGCGACTCAATATCAAGTAACTCAAATAAGGCGATTAAAATCGCAATCCCTGAGGCAAATGTCGGTGCTTTTTCAGCAGATAAGCCTTGAATATGATGCAGTGACTCATTTTGCTGTGCCAACACTTCGTCTCTAAAACGATGCAGCACTTTCAAAGTGATGATCTCAGACAGCTCGCGATGATGAAGTACTGACACCACAGACTGTACAGCCCCTGATGCGCCCACAACGCCTTGCCAACCCAATTGTGTCAGTTGTTGCAAGCAAGGCTTCAGCGCCATCAGTACCGCAGCTTTAGCTTGCTCAAAATCAGCCATTAGATAAGGCGTTTGCTTAAAAAACTGTTGATTAAAGCGCACACAGCCAAAGTCTAAACTGGTTTTAAACAGCACTTGATTACCATTTCCAATAATAAACTCAGTACTGGCGCCGCCAATATCAATCACCAAGCGTTGGCCGCCACCTTCTGTAGTGGCCGCCATACCTTGGTAAATTAATTCAGCTTCTCGCAAACCACTAATGACTTCAATCGGATGACCTAAAATCGGTAATGCCCGTTGGTGAAACTCATCAGCATTGCTGATCACACGTAAAGTTGCGGTGGCAAATACCGCCACATGCTCAGCTGCGACTTGATGTTTATCAAGCATCTCAGCAAACATTTGCAAACAATCTAGCCCGCGCTGTAATACGGCTTCATCAAGACGGTTATCAGCCCCAATACCTTCAGCCAAACGTATTTTACGTTTGTATTTTGCAATAATAGTGGGTTGGCCGTTCAGGGTGTGAGCGACCAACATATTAAAACTATTTGAGCCGAGTGTTATCGCGGCATATGCAGGCATTGCAGCTGTCACTGTCATTGTCATTGTCATTTACGAATGTCTACGTGCCCTTTGAGGTGGACGTCCACCACTGCGATGCGCACCACTTCTCGCACCATCACGCGTACGTGTTGTTGGGTGCTTACGATGGATACGAACCGGTGGCGGTAAATCGTCTAGCAAAGCTTCACGATCATAATTAGTGACTGGTATTGAGTGCTTAATATACGTCTCAATGGCCGGTAAATTCAGTGCGTACTCTTCACAAGCAAAACTCACTGACACACCTTTTTGTCCCGCACGACCTGTACGACCAATACGGTGAACGTAATCTTCACAATCATCTGGTAAATCATAGTTATAAACATGAGATACATCAGAAATATGTAAGCCACGCGCCGCCACATCAGTTGCAACTAACACATCAAGCGCGCCTGAAGTAAATTGCTCTAAAATGCGAATACGTTTTTTCTGCGGTACATCACCGGTTAATAACCCCACTCGATGGCCGTCGCCTTCTAACCATGACCACACCTTTTCACAGCTGTGTTTGGTGTTTGAAAATACGATAGCCTTTTCTGGCCAATCTTCTTCCATTAATGTCAGAAGCAAACGCATTTTATCTTCAGTCGAAGGGTAGAAAATTTCTTCTTTGATGTTCTTTGAGGTTTTTTCGCCAGGTGAGACTTCAACTTTTTCTGGATCATTCATATGATCGTAAGCTAATTCCTGAACCTTCATTGATAACGTCGCTGAAAACAACATATTTAAGCGTGACTTAGCATCAGGCATACGCCTAAACAAGAAACGAATATCTTTAATAAAACCTAAATCGAACATGCGATCAGCTTCATCAAGCACAACGGCTTGAATTGCATTTAAACTGATCACACCTTGGCGTACGTAATCGATAATACGACCCGTAGTACCAATTAAAATATCAACACCAGCATCAAGCACTTGGCGTTGAACATCATAACTCTCACCGCCATAAACAATACCGACTTTTAAACCCGTATGTCGTGCAAGCAATTTAGCATCTTTGGCAATCTGAATCGCAAGTTCGCGAGTCGGTGCCATGATGATAGCTCTAGGCTGATTAATTTGACGACCTTCTGGCTCAGCAACTGAGAGAAGGTGGTGAAAAGTGGCCACTAAAAAGGCCATTGTCTTGCCAGTTCCTGTTTGTGCCTGGCCAGCAATATCTTTTTGTTGTAATAAAATGGGAAGAGATAACGCCTGAATTGGCGTACAAAATTCAAAGCCATTTTCGTTCAAAGCCTGTATAACCTCTGACTTCAGAGGGAAGTCGGCGAATCTTTGTGTTGATAAATGTGTTTCGCTCATAGCGCAAGCATACCCGTTAGTGTTGCAAAAAAAGACTCGATCGTTTCAAATAGCTACATTAATAGAACGGTCACTTGAAAAGCTATTTAACCGTCCCAATATACATGGTAAGCCATTAATAAACTAGCAATGGTGCCAAATCTGGAGATCTACATGAGCGATAAAATTGTATACCTAAGCGATGACAGCTTCGAAAACGACGTCATTAACTCAGAATTACCAGTACTGGTAGACTTCTGGGCAGAGTGGTGTGGTCCTTGTAAAATGATTGCCCCAATCCTAGACGACGTGGCTGAAGAGTACGCGGGTAAGCTAACTGTAGCTAAATTAAACGTTGACCAAAATAATGTTTCACCTGCTAAGTACGGTGTACGTGGCATTCCAACATTATTAATGTTTAAAGGCGGCGAGTTAGTTGCTACTAAAGTGGGTGCTTTATCAAAAACTCAACTTAAAGAGTTTATTGACGCACAAGCTTAATCAAGTCTATTTATAAAATCGCGGCACTATTGATTAATGACATAACCTGCTAACCCCGTTAGCAGGTTATTGCTAAAAAAAACGCTATTTTAGTGTAATGAACAACAATCAATTTTAATAATGTTGCGTGTTTTACGTTTGAAAAGTGACAATCGGCACAATATATAAACAATTTGTGCCGTTTTTTCGCTAAAATTCTGGACGCACTGCCCATATAGTGCTAATTTATTCATCAGATTTTTCAACCAAACCCCTACTCGCTTATCAATCGACTATTTCAATTTCGTAAGACCCAAAGAAAGATTGATTGCAGTAAGCATCGTCGCGTAATACAAGACCCCCAACATGAATTTAACTGAATTAAAAGACACGTCTATATCAGATCTGGTTTCACTAGCAGATAGCATGAAATTAGAGAACATGGCCCGTGCCCGTAAACAGGACATCATCTTCTCTATTCTGAAATCCCACGCCAAAAGCGGTGAAGACATTTTTGGTGGCGGTGTGCTTGAAATCCTCCAAGATGGTTTCGGCTTTTTAAGAAGCTCAGATGGTTCATATTTAGCAGGCCCTGATGACATTTATGTCTCTCCTAGCCAAATCAGACGCTTCAATATGCGTACCGGTGATACCATCTTTGGTAAAATCCGCCCACCGAAAGATGGTGAACGCTATTTTGCACTCTTAAAAGTTAACGAAGTTAACTTCGATAAGCCTGAAAATTCTCGCACAAAAATCCTCTTTGAAAACCTTACCCCACTGCATGCAGAAGAACGTATGCGTATGGAACGTGGTAATGGTTCAACAGAAGACATCACCTCACGTATTTTGGATCTATGTTCTCCAATTGGTAAAGGTCAGCGTGGTTTGATTGTGGCTCCGCCTAAAGCGGGTAAAACCTTATTGCTACAAAACATGGCGCAAAGCATTACCTATAACAACCCAGAAGTGGTGTTAATGGTATTACTTATCGATGAACGTCCTGAAGAAGTAACCGAAATGCAGCGCATGGTAAAAGGTGAAGTTATTGCTTCTACCTTTGATGAGCCAGCAAGTCGTCACGTTCAAGTTGCTGAAATGGTTATTGAAAAAGCCAAGCGCTTAGTTGAACACAAAAAAGACGTGGTTATCTTATTAGATTCAATCACTCGTCTTGCCCGTGCATACAACACAGTAATCCCATCATCAGGTAAAGTGCTTACTGGTGGTGTTGATGCAAACGCATTACATCGTCCAAAACGTTTCTTCGGTGCTGCACGTAACATCGAACATGGCGGCAGCTTAACCATTATCGCAACAGCGCTTGTGGATACTGGCTCTAAAATGGATGAAGTTATTTACGAAGAATTTAAAGGTACTGGTAACCAAGAGTTACACCTTTCTCGTAAAGCAGCTGAAAAACGCGTTTTCCCTGCAATCGACTTTAACCGCTCTGGTACTCGTCGTGAAGAGAAACTAACCACGCCTGATGAGCTACAGAAGATGTGGATTTTACGTAAAATCCTTAATCCTATGGATGAAGTTACCGGCATGGAATTCCTTATCGATAAATTGGCAATGACCAAAACTAACGATGAGTTCTTCACTGCAATGAAACGCGCTAAGAGTTAATTCTCTTTATTGTTTTAATACAGTAACGAAACTGAATACAAAAATGCCGCTAACTGAGTTAGCGGCATTTTTATTGGGTTACTTTGTTTGCTTAACTAAATGTATTGTTAGTTTCTTTAATACCGTCACTAGCTAATATAACTTTGTCCGGCATAAACCACGAAGTGTCTTAGTGCTAATACCCCTAATATGGTGCTACACGACACCGTAATCAAAAAGCCTTTAGTATGCTTCCAGCTTTTGGGTGATAAAGTGCTGGCAAGTACAGGAACCACTAGCCCTAATCCCACAACACCAATCCAGAATACACTCGCCCAAGCACCCGTCGTTATTGCAGAGGTTGCTGCTTGCGCTGCAGGTCCTGAAAAGTTGAGCCCGACAAATAACAATACTAAACAAAGCGCTTCATTAAATGCCACAGGGTATTCAATACGGTGAACTTGCTCGATGCAATCTGATTCTTTCTTACTAAAGAACAAGGTTGCCACCAAAATATTACCCGCTGAGCCCACTGACAATGACGATGCTAAGAATAACGCCGGTAACACCGCAGTATTTAATATCGGATAACTAATTAACGCCGATAATAAAAAACCGGTATACACTCCCACACCCAACGCTAACGCAAATATCAGTTTATTTAAACTACCTTCAACTTTACGGCAGACGTTTATCACTCCCGCTAACCAAGGTGCAAAGCGTATAACTTGCTTATCAAAAACTAATATCGCGAACACAAACACCAATGGAATGTAAACCATTAGCGCTAATACTCCCCATGCCATCACAGAGGTAAAATTATAGTTGAGCAGGATATGATAAAACTCAAACGGCTTAGTTAAATCAAGTACCAACAACGCCATGCCTAAACAAATCGCAGCTGGACCCAGTACCGCAGCAGCTTTGATAACAGGTAAGCCTTCAGTAGGCAGACCTCGGCTTTGCTTGTACCATTTTAGTCCTATAGCCACCAGCATTGAACCTGCTGATAATCCTGCCATAAATAAATACACTGCGATTATCCAATTCCAGACAACCGGATCATATTGCTCCATTGAGCCCCAGATATTATTCATGCTTTAATCCCCCCTCTACGGCTAGGAATACGATAGACCCTTGGCTTAGTGCCAAGATTCGCCTTGTGCTGATAGTGCTGTTTAGTATCAAGTAACTTACTGACTTCAGAAGTCAGATCATTGGCATCACCAAAGGTTAACGCTTGGGTTGGGCATACACTCACACAAGCAGGATCTTCACCTCGCGCTAAACGCGATTCTTTACAGAAATCACACTTATCAGGCGCTTTGGTTTCAGGATTAATGAAGCGTACTTTGTAAGGGCAAGCTGCCACACAATACAAACAACCAACACATTTACCTTCGTTGATAGAGACAATGCCGTCATCATTTACGTAAGCTGCACCTGTCGGGCAAACCTTCACACAAGGTGCATCTTCACATTGCTCACACGAAACACGATTGTACTTAAAATGTAAGTTTGGGAAGTTGCCATAAGGCCCTTCTACTCGAACCTGAATACGAGTAACCGACTCAGGGACATTATTTTCACTGCGGCAAGCTACGTTGCAAGCTTGGCAGCCAATGCACTTGTTTTCATCGTGCACAAGAACATAACGTTTAGTCATAATGAACTCCGCTTAAATCTTAGCTATTTTGACGCCGGTGGTATGTAGATTCATACCTGTAACCGGAGCAGTAATATCGGGAAGAAGGTTGCCACAATGAATACCTTTACCTGTGGCACGAGCAAGCTCTTTGTTTTTAGAACCACAGCCCATATAAGCAAACACGGTGTCAGGTCGAATACCCGGTGTCACCAATGCATGGCCTTCTTCACTGCCGGTGTCGTTATAAATCCGAATAGCATCCCCAGTGGATATATTCAATAACTCAGCAGTCACGGGGTGGATCCACAAGGCATTGTCAGACATGAGATTGGCTAACATCGGCACATTTTGAGTGGCGGCGTTGGTATGAACAGCGACTTTACCTTGGATAAAAAATAGCTCATCCGCTTTTTTCATAGTCACTTCTCGGAACTTAATAATTCCGCGACCCGGTGCCATTTGTTCCACTTTGTCGGAGCTCAGTTCAATCTTGCCAGTAGGTGTTTTAAAGCTCATGTGGCTAGCGTAAGTTTGATCCTCATCAGGGGTTTTAGCATTGGGGTAATCAGCGACAAAATCTTGCACCATACTCGGCTCACGTAACATAAGAGGTTTACCATAGCTCACCCAACCGTCACGTTTGATTTTGTTCAACAGGGCAACATCTTTATCAACTTGGAACAGTTGCAATGTTTCCATTGAATCCCAAGGAAAAAAGTCGCCTTGACCTAACTTGCTGGCTAATTCTTTCCAAATTAACCAGCTTGGTTTGGTATCACCAATGGTATCAACCACTTTTTGACGCACGTAGTAAGCAGGATTTTTACCTGACTTATCGACAATTTCTTCGTCACGCTCGAGGTAAGTTGATTCAGGCAAGAAGATATCGGCGTAGGCAGCACTTTCACTGATGTAGATATCACAAGCCACAATGAAGTCGAGTTTCTGCATCGTCTTAACAATACGCGCTCTGTCTGTCATGGTTTGCATTGGGTTAGTTCGGCTCATAACCCAACCATGAAGCTGGTAAGGTACGGCGTCTAAACTGGCATCCAGAATCGTTTGATATATACCACCAGATGACCACAATAAAGAATACTGTTCATCAACCATATCGATACGCTTAGCATCAATCTTAGGCATATTTTTTACGCCCGGCTTGGCTAACGTAGGTGCAGCCTTTTCACCAGCAAATTTGTTGTATGTCGACGCTTTCTTACCAAAGTACAAACCGCCTTTACGCTCAATATTGCCAACCAAGACGTTGGCTGCATAGATGGCGCGGCGCATTTCAAATTCTTCAGTGGTGAACGAAGAACGATGGCCAAAATCAACAAGTGCATGCGGTGCAGCTGCGGCATATTCGTGAGTAATACGGCGGATATCTTCAGCAGGCACATCAGTAATCGATTCCGCCCATTCCGGCGTATAGGCTTGCACTTCTTTAGCAAAATCTTCAAAGCCAGACACATATTGTGCGACAAAATCTTTATCGTATAAATCGTCCTTTATTAAGGTATGGCAAATTGCCAATGCTATGGCGACATCGGTACCAGGTTTAATGGCATACCACTCATCCGCTTTGTCAGCCACAATTGAAAAACGAGGTTCGAATACCACTAACTTGGCGCCCTTTTCCATTTGCGCATTCATCATACCTCGTGTTTCAGACATGTTGATGCCTTCATACAAGTTATGACCAAAGTTAATAATGTATTTTGAATTGCTTAAATCACGCTTGGCTTTAGTGCCAAACATCGCTTTAGCTGCGACAACATAACCCGCAGGACAAGTTGATGCATGGGTGAACGTATTAGGGCTGCCAAAAGCTTTAGCAAGATGAAATAGATGACCTGACAAGGAGCCAGATTTAGAAGAGAAAGCGACCGATTCTGCGCCATGTTTAGCTTTAATCTTATTAAGATTTTCAGCGATGATAGAATAGGCTTCATCCCATTCAATTTCAGCCCATTTACCTTCGCCACGCTCACCAACACGCTTTAGCGGTTTAACAATACGCTGCTTATCATAAAGCTGACTATGGCCTGCTCCACCACGGGCACAAACCGCACCGCCATATGACTTGGCATTTTTGTTGCCTAAGATAGAGACGTTTTTACCATTAACAACACGGGCCGAAATAGGACAGCGCGTAGAACACATTTCACAGATACTAGCGACTGATTCTTCACTTCCGTGTAGCTCAGTCTTACCAAGGGCAGCAATAGAACCAGGTAAGGTTGCAAATGCACACCCTGCGGTTCCAGCTCCAACGCCCTTGATAAAGGTTCGTCGATTTAATTTCATGGTTTATCTCCCAACTGACAATGTTGCCCAAGAACGAAATCGACGGTCATCAACCTAAACTAAGGTCTGCTAATGTGATTGTCGTGTTCCAAGGTTTGCACCATTGTTAACTAGGTTTGAGAGATTGAATATTGTGGTAAACCACATATCTACAAGTCTATAGCATGCTTTGTGACGCTATTCACAGTTCAAAAAATCACCATCACAAACAAGTAAGTTTTACTATTGTGGTAAACCACATATTGAACAAACTCAGAGGTTTATGCCTGTATTTTTTGCTTACTACCGCGCTTTTTTAATGCTATCAGCGCACTACAACCATGGGATTCATCTTCGCGATTTTTAAGTTTAAAGATTCCCTCATGCTCTTTAATCACGTCATTACAGATGGCTAACCCAAGACCTAAGCCTTCTTCTTTAGTGGTAAAAAAGGTCGCCATTACCGCGTCAGAATCTTGCGCTAAACCAGGGCCGTTATCGATGATCACGATATTGACTTGCTGATCCTTAAAGTGGATAGATATACTAATTTCCCCAGTAGTTTCATACAGATGTTCATCAATCGCATCAATACTGTTTTTAATCAGATTGATCAGTACTTGTAACAGCCCAACTCTGTCAGCGGTAATAAAAAACGGCTCACCTTTAATATCTTTAGCCACTTTAATATCACGCCGAGCAAGCTCCAGCCGCAGCAAGGAAATACTCTCATCCACTAGCGTTAGAATATTTACATCATCCATTACCGCTTCTCGGCGCTTCAATAAACCTCTAATACGGTGCACAACCTCACCCGCCCTAGTGGATTGTTTGTGGATTTTTTCTAGCAGTTCTATGGCTGTTTGATTATCTGGTAATTGATGACTTTGTAGGCGCATAATACCGCCTTCACTGTAGCTGGTAATAGCCGCTATGGGTTGGTTTATCTCATGTGCGAGTCCTGCACCAATTTCACCAATAATAGCTGCACTTTGCAGCCGTTCTAGCGCGATTTCTTGCTGCTTTAATTGGCGCTCCGATGCAATTAATGACTCACTTTTTTGATGAAAACGGTATTCAATCCACAAGTGATAAACCGTTGCGACCACAAAAAGAAGTACTGCAAAAATGCCCCAGTGGCGATTATCATTCAACCAATTTCGTAAGGTTTCCCAGCGGTTGACGTCAGTCACCTTAACCCTTAAATCACTAAAGAGTTGAATAACAGCAAGCTGACTGATTGGCGATGTCCATCCCATCAATTGCGCTTTAATGGCTGCGGGGTGGTCTGAAGGTAAATCCATTAATGCTTGGGTAATTTCTTTGCTGAGCACATTACTCACACTTTCGTTCGCAGCAAAAGACCAGTTAGGATAGAGTTTGGTACTGCATTGGCAATCAAAGCCTTCGGGCTTACTTGGATTTAAAACTCGGTAATCAGCAGCATTAATTAACCCTCTAGCAATCATGTCTTCAAAGGTACATAACGGCGTAATCGCAGCATCGACATTGCCGTCGCGTACTTGATATAACAATGGATCAAGCGGAAAACCTAAAAACTTGACCTCACTAAAGTAATCTTTGGATTTCATACCTAGCTTGTGCATTAAACCGATTGTGGCTTGATACCCTCCCAAAGCATTTGGGTCACTTGCTGCAATCACTTTGTGTTTTAAATCAAATAGGGTGCGATAATCACTATTGGCCTTCACTATAATGGCTGATCCAATAGCCGATGTTGCCCCATTGTGGCGGCGCGATCGCATCGTCGCTAGCCAAGATAATGGATATTGATTGGAGAGATAAAGATATTGTCCAGGGTTGGTAATAATGAATTGAATGCTACCGAGTTCCATAGCCTCATTAAGCGCCTCAAAATCTCCTGGATAGACATTAAAATTCACATCATCAATATGTTTATTTAAATATGCCATCATCGGAGCCCAGCGCTCAGCTGCTTGTTGGTGCCCCCAATTAGCTAATACACCAACATTGAACTCTTGAGGCTTATGCCCGTGAGTACTCAACGCTTGAATGCGCATTTCTTGATTAATAGGCTCAGAAGAGGCTGAAAACGCTGGATACATTGAACATATAACCAGTAAACCCAATATAAAACGCAGCAAGTTAGCATCCTTAATAAATGAACTTTAATAAGCTTACGTTAGAGTCGTCCCTAATCAACGTGATGTGATTCATGCTTTGTGTAAATAAAGTTAGCTAAAGGTTTCAAACTGAGATATTTATCAATTATCGATATGGAGAGTTAAAGGAATTAGCGTGCAAAATATAACTTCTGGCCCGGTATATCTTGTCGATGATGATGAGGCCATTATTGATTCCATCACTTACTTGATGGATAGCTACCACTACAAAATCATTAGCTTCAATTCAGGCAGTACATTCCTTGAATCAATCGATCTGACCCTGCCCGGCTGTGTCATTTTAGATGCCAGAATGCCGGGACTCACAGGTCCTGAAATTCAACAATTATTAAGCGAAGCTCACAGTCCATTATCGGTAATATTTCTCACCGGCCACGGCGATGTTCCCATGGCGGTAGATGCCTTTAAAAAAGGCGCTTTCGACTTTTTCCAAAAACCAGTCCAAGGCAATGTGTTATCGAAATCTATTGAGAATGGTTTGAGTTACAGCGCCAATCAGCATTGGAAGCTTTCTAATATTCGCCTTATTGAAGGATTGTCTGCACGTGAAAAGCAAATATTCGAGCTCGTTATCGCTGGTAATACTAACAAGCAAATGTCGAACGAATTGTGCGTCGCGGTGAGAACCATCGAAGTGCACCGCTCGAAGCTCATGGATAAACTCGCAGTAAACAATTTGGCAGAATTAATGAAACTCGCGCCGTTGGTTCACTAACTAATTTCTCGTAAAACTGTTGATAAACACATATCTCCAGTAATCGATTTTAACTGTTCAAGTACTCGCAGAAAGATAAGCTAACGATGAGTTCTTCACTACAATAAAACGCGCTAAAGCTAACGTTTATTTGGCATTAAAAAACCACCATTAACGGTGGTTTTTTGTGTATTAATATTGATTAACCGCGACATGCTCTACGTCTAAATCCAAATACTATCAGCATGCTAAACATTGCCATATCTAACAGACCAAGTGCGCCACCTTTACCGCTATAACCTTCACTATGCGTTATTTTCACCTGCTCAGGGTTTTCTTTGACGCGCTTTTTAAAGCTATCCAATTGCGTTTTTAAATTCACCACCATATTATCAGCCGACTGCTCAAAACCCTGAATACTGTCAGCCCTTAACTCCTCGCTTAAATTAATCGGAGTTGAACTGCCCGATATCTGGCTGGTTCCGGGCGCCCTAAATAGCATCATTTTACTGTCGATATCGTAAACCACAGTATCCATTAGCGTATTGGTGTCATTTTTCTCACCTGATACCACATAAGCACCGACAATAGTCCAATAGCTCAATGATAGTATGCCTTCATCAGTAAACTGCACTTGGTCATAAGAAACCAAAGCAATCACGTCTATACCATACATAGTTTGTATTTGAGATAAATTAGCAAAACTGCCACCAGCAGTTAAATACGCAGTGGGGATCACTTCGATGCTGCTCACAAAATCCAATGCCCTAAAATTACTAGCAACACTTTCTAAAATTTCGCTTTTCTTCGATTCTGATAACCCTGCAGAATAACTATTTCCGGTCCAAGAGTTTCGAGATGAGCTGTCATGCTGACTTGCTGGTACAAACGCAACTCCAACCCGCAATGGAAGCGTTAACTGGGGGATGGCTGGGGTAATAACTGCGTCACTGGACTTCGGATAAAGGTAATCCATCACACTGCTTTTTGTGTTCACTTGCTGTGAGGCACACCCAGATAACAACAGCATAGCCACTATGCCAACCAACCCAATGTTCTTATTCAACGGCCAATGAATCATAAATCCCTCTACGTTTTTTGGTGTTTTACCTATTGCGAGTCATTGATTAGTAGCAGCCACAAATACTCATAACTAATACTCTTCAAACAACTGAATTAAAATGACTATATCATTACTACACATGATTGCATCGTATAAATTTAAACCCAAATAAACATGTTCTATTAAGATGTAGTCATCTTGAGATGTGAAACTGACAGTAGTAATAATACTGGATAAAGTTACTTTTCGACTGGACTCTATTTCCGCAGCTAATGCTATAAAGCGTGCAACGCTGAAAATATTTTGGCACAAAAAAGCCGCTTACCTAAACTGATAAGCGGCTTTTAATATTAAGCTGACTAAATTAACAGCTCACAATCGTTTGTGCCATTTTACGGCGTAAATAAGCAATTTGTTGCATATGCGGCAGATCTTTAGGACAGGCATCTTGGCAACCCAGTAATGTCATACAGCCAAATACGCCGTCTTGATTACCAATCACATGATAGAAATCTTCAGCAGTGCGAATATCACGGCTATCCATTTCAAAACGGGCAATTTTCATCATACCGACTGCACCAACAAAACTGTCTTTCATTTGCTTAGTGGCACACGCCGACACACAAACGCCGCATTCAACGCAGCGTTCAAGTTCATACAGTTTCGCCGCTTCAGCGGGATCCATTGGCGTTTCTAAGCGATGAATATCAATATCGTTCGCATCAGGTTGCAACCATAACTGTAAACGCTCAGCGAGCTCACGCATAAACTTACCGGTATCCACTGACAAATCACCAATTAACTCAAAACCAGGTAATGGCATTAAGGTAATTTTACCATCAGGGAAATTAGCCGTTAAGGTTCGACAAGCTAATGTAGGTTTACCATTAATCACCATAGCGCAGCTACCACAGATGCCCGCACGGCAAACAAAATCAAATTGCAGCGAAGGGTCTTGCTTTTCTCGCAGCATATTTAGCGCAATAAAAACCGTCATTCCCGGCGCTTCAGTGATCTCATAGGTGACCATTTTAGGTTTATCGCTTGGATCTTGTGGATCGTAACGAAAGATATTAAAACTGATAGTTCGTGGGCTGGTCATTAGCTCTTTTCTCCTGACGCCAAAAAGGTGTCACTTAATCTTTCATTACGCGGACGCAAGCTTTCTGGTAAATCAAATGGCATAACGGCTGCTTGTTTTTCAACGCGGTCTGCATCGTCACCCAGCTCAGCGAGGATTTTTTCAATTTCAACTTCACGGGCAGCTGTATCAGGATGCGCAATGGCATTGTCGTTACCATAACCACGATAACCTGGCGGCAACTCCATCTTCATCACATCAAGTTGCTCGTAAGTTAGCTTGGGCTCAAGGGCGTTTTCGTCTGGCCAAGTTGATAAAGTGCGGTTGAGCCATTCTTTATCATTACGTTGCGGGTAATCTTCACGAGCATGGGCACCGCGGCTTTCTGTACGGGCATTGGCGCCGCACGCAACCGTTAAGGCAACCCGCAGCATACGCGGCACACGTAACGCTTCCACCAGCTCAGGGTTCCCATGACGTTTTTTACATTTAAGGCCAATACTTTTACTGCGAACCAGTAATTCTTTTAATTCAGCAATGGCTTTTTCAAGCTCAGGACCATTGCGGAAAATACCTACGTAATCCATCATGATGCGCTGCATTTCCAGTTTGATATCAAACACATTTTCAGTGCCCTTACCGACTAACAAGCCGTTGATTTCTTGCTGCATCTTAGCCATGCTGGCTTCAATTTCGGCTGTATTGATTTCAAGGGTGTTCTTTTCACAAAAATCAGCCACGTACTTACCGATGATCATACCGCCAACTACAGTTTCAGCCAGAGAATTTCCACCTAAACGGTTAAAGCCATGCATATCCCAACACGCAGCCTCACCCACGCTAAATAAGCCTGCTAATTGCGGGCTTTCACCGGTAGCATTAGTACGAATACCGCCCATTGAGTAATGCTGAGTCGGACGCACTGGGATCCAGTCTTTGGCAGGATCTATGCCCAAGAAATTTTCACAAATCTCTTTCACTTCTCTAAGGTTGGTTTCAACGTGTTTGCGCCCAAGCAAAGTGATATCAAGCCATAAATGCGGCCCATAAGGGCTATCAACGCCTTTATCTTTACGCATATGTTCAGTCATGCGCCGTGAGACCACATCTCGAGAGGCGAGCTCTTTCTTTTCAGGCTCATAATCTGGCATGAAACGATGACCGTCTTTATCTCGCAGTAAGCCGCCATCACCTCGGCAACCTTCCGTGGTTAAGATCCCCACTGGTACAATCGCTGTTGGGTGAAATTGCACCGCTTCCATATTGCCTAATGTGGCAACGCCAGTATCTAACGCCAATGCTTGGCCAATGCCTTCACAGATAATGGCATTGGTAGAGACTTCATAAATACGGCCATAGCCGCCTGTTGCAATCGTCGTTGATTTACCAATATAGGCACGT
The DNA here is from genome assembly GCF_041469265.1 of Shewanella sp. 10N.286.51.B2. Taxonomy (NCBI): domain Bacteria; kingdom Pseudomonadati; phylum Pseudomonadota; class Gammaproteobacteria; order Alteromonadales; family Shewanellaceae; genus Shewanella; species Shewanella sp. 10N.286.51.B2. Next base: position 42,266 of record NZ_JBFRKH010000043.1, on the reverse strand, counting down.
AATTCACCCGTAATGAGACAACGGGCAATGACGCCGTGACAACGTTTGCCATCATGAATAAGCGATAATGCTTCAATGCGTTCATGGACAGGAATATCCATTTCAATGGCTTTGTTGTCAACGGCATACAGTAGTGAGTGGCCGGTGCCGTCGGCGGTATAGCAAGTACGCCATTTTTTAGTCCCGCCAAAGTCACGGGCATTAATTAATCCGTGGGCTTGCTCGGCTTCAGTAATGGTGACCTTTTCGGCGTTCACCACCACTTCACGATCGCCAGCACTAATACGTGACCAAGGCACGCCCCAATTAGCAAGTTCTCGCACCGCTTTAGGTGCGCAATGGGCAAACATGCGCGCCACATCTTGATCGCAGCCCCAGTCAGAGCCTTTTACTGTGTCTTGAAAGTGGACGTCTTCATCGTCACCCATGCCTTTAACTGTATTACCAAGGCTGGCTTGCATACCGCCTTGGGCTGCAGCAGAATGGGAACGTTTGGCAGGTATTAATGACAGCACCACGGTATCTAAACCACGCTCTTTGGAGGCGATTGCCACACGTAAACCAGCAAGACCGGCGCCGACAACTAATGAATCTGTATAAATAATTTTCACTGGCATTCCTTTAATACGGTATTAGGCTTTGTATTTCTAAGCGATAAACTCAATGGTGCATGACTGTGCACAGTCACTGTGTCTTTAACTCGGTACAAAAGGCGTTACGGGTAACTCCAACGATTGCCCAATAAAGATGTAGGTCAATAAACTTGCGATACCAATAATCATTAAGTAAACCACCATTATTTTGGCAAGCTTAAGCGCCGCCATACGCTTTGTGGTCACGCCCCACTTTACCGCTAGGCGATAGAGACCAAACATGGCATGCAATACCACAGCAGGTAATAGCAAGACATACAGCATCCACACATCTTGGTGGTAAACACGCTCAGCCGATAAATGCGGGCCGATTTCAGGATTGGTGATCATGTCAAACAAGTGAACGGGGGCGAGAAAGAACAGTAAAAAACCCGTAATTAACTGCCAAAACCAAATTTTAGTATCTTGGTGAGGCATAATGGTCATTTGACTTCTAAGTGCCCGCCATTGCTTTATTTGTGCAGGAAAGCGACGTAAGGCAAATACAGCGTGGATTAATAAGACTATCAGCATAAATGCCGAAATGAATTTAGTCAGAACAGGAAAGCCATGGCCAGTTTCACTGAACATGCCCCCTTCTAAGAAGTGGCCTACATGATAAAAGGCTTCTTTACTGATCAAAATACTCGACTCAAAATGCAGATGCATAATGATGAATATGCCAAGTAACAGGCCAGTTGCACTTTGAAGCATATCGGCCCGAGCGGCCCATACAGGATGAGAGAATCCGCTGGTCTTTTTTGCTGCAGAGGTTAGCGCTTCAAGAGCGGGTTGATCAGCCATAAATTTGCACGTCCTGTAAATTCAATATGACTTATGACCATATCAAGTTCACAAACGGTAGCAATAACCAAAAACCAGCAAGTGACCCAGATCACCCACCGCAAGGCAAGAGTCAGACGCAGATCACACCAACGCGAATCGTGAGATGTTAGCAAGCCACTGCGCTTTGAGATAAAGATTTGAACTTGATATCAAACCCTCTAAACATAAGACTAAATAGCCACAGCTTGTTGTAATTGCAGGCAATGTTGCCGCAGTTTATCACGCATTAACAACATGGCAGGGCTGACATGCTGTCGCCCTGCACAAATGAGATTCAACGGCATCGCCTCACTGGTAAATCCAGGCAATATCTGTTGCAGTCGACCGCTATTTAAATCATCTACAACATCTAAAGCCGATTTAAATACAATGCCTTGGCCTGATACTGCCCACCGACGAGTGACATCAGCATCATTGCTACTTCGATCACCACTCACCCGTATTTTAAAGCTCTGCTGCTCGTTAATTAACGTCCACAAATCATAATTACGTTCATCAACCTTATAAATTAAACAATTGTGCTGCGCTAATTCAGCTGGGCTTTTAGGTTCGCCATGATGCTGAATATAAGCAGAAGAGGCACATAACACCCGTTGAGTATGACAAATATTAAACGCCACTTGGCTTGAATCAGGCGCTACGCCATAACGTAACGCCATATCAATTTTATCGTGCTGAAAATGGCTAAGGCTATCGCCTATATGCAGTTGAATGGTTAAATCTGGATACTGCAGTAGAAAACTATCTAACCAAGGTAAGAATACATTCCGGCCAAAGTCAGAAGAGACTGAGATATTGAGCTGACCTGAGATTTTACCTTTTTCGGTTAACAAGGCTTGCTGGCCTAATTGCAATTGCGCCAGCGCCTCGCGACAATGGATCAGATAATGCTCACCTTCGGCGGTCAGACGCAAACTACGAGTGGTGCGAATAAACAGTACGCTATTTAACTGTTTCTCTAATCGTTTTAATGCTGCACTTGCCGCAGCAGCTGAAATATCTAGCTCAACTGCAGCAGCGCCAATACTGCCGCAATCAGCCACTCGCACAAACAGGTGTAAATCATTTATCTGCATTGTCTGGACCTTAATCTCACATCTTAATCATTCATTACTAAAATAATTTTGATAACGATACAAATATTACCCTCTAAATCATCATAGTCAATTTGACTCAAATACACTCATCGCGGTGAAATAGTCCCACAACCTGTCCACTTCTGAAGTGTAAAAGCCAATGTTTCACAACAAATATCAGCCGTTAAATAGTTATCATTTGGCGCGTTTTTGCTTTTTGGCCGATAAACCCAAAGGAATATCTGCCACCTCGTTATGGCATCAGCTATAATAGCCGCCAATTCATGTTTAATTTTATTATCAGTTAGGAAAATCCCATGCCTTGGATCCAATTACGAATTCACACTCATCGCGATCATGCAGACATGCTAGGCGACTTATTGATGGATCAAGGTTCTGTGTCTATCACCTACGAAGACGGCCAAGATGAACCAATTTTCGAGCCTAAACTAGGTGAAACACCTTTATGGCAAGACACCATATTAATGGCCTTATTTGATGCTGGCACTGATTTAGCACCGACCATAGAGTTATTAGAGTCAGTTCCCTGCTTAGGTAAAGGCTTTAACCATAAAATTGAACAAGTAGAAGATAAAGACTGGGTTCGTGAATGGATGGACAGCTTCCACCCCATCAAATTTGGTCAGCGTTTATGGATTTGCCCAAGCTGGCGTGACATCCCTGAACCAGACGCAGTAAATGTTATTCTTGATCCAGGTTTAGCCTTCGGTACTGGTACTCACCCAACCACCGCATTATGTTTAGAGTGGTTAGACAGCTTAGATTTGTCAGATAAAGAAGTTATCGACTTTGGTTGTGGCTCAGGCATCTTAGCCATTGCTGCATTAAAGCTTGGCGCGAAGAAGGTCACCGGGGTTGATATTGACTATCAAGCCATTGATGCATCGACAGCCAATGCCGAGCGCAACGGTGTTGTCGAGCAGTTGTCACTGTATTTACCCGAAAACCAACCAGAAAATTTACAGGCTGATATCTTAGTCGCTAACATCTTAGCCGGCCCACTGCGCGAGCTTGCCCCATTGATTGCAGAGAAAGTCAAAACAGGTGGTAAGTTAGCCCTTTCAGGCTTACTACAAGAGCAAGCAGAAGAAGTATCACAATTCTACAGCCAATGGTTCATCATGGATGAAGCGGCTCACAAAGAAGACTGGAGCCGCTTGACAGGCACCCGCAAATAACGGTAAAGGCAGCACACCCCTTATGGCAGCTAGTTTTACGCCAAAAGGGGCGCTGACGACTCCACAACTAAAAGTCAAGCAAAAAAGTTATCTTTAGTTCATTTATTGACCTTTTCAGGACGGTAAAAAAGGGCTAATATAGCGCCCCTTTGACGAGCATGGTGAATAACTCAATGCAAATTGGCCCCTATCAACTGAAAAATCAGCTGATCGTGGCACCAATGGCAGGTGTCACCGATCGCGCTTTTCGAAATCTTTGTTTACGTTATGGCGCAGGCCTAGCGGTTTCAGAGATGCTTTCATCTAATCCCGAAGTTTGGGATACCGATAAAAGCCGCCAGCGCATGATGCATTCTGGTGAAGAAGGTATTCGTTCAGTACAAATTGCAGGTGCAGATCCTGATTTAATGGCTGCGGCCGCCCAGTTCAACGTTGAACAAGGCGCTCACATCATTGACATCAATATGGGCTGCCCTGCCAAAAAAGTGAATAAGAAGCTTGCTGGATCAGCATTAATGCAAGATCCCCAGCTAGTAAAAGCGATTTTACAGGCTGTTGTTAGTGCAGTTGATGTACCGGTAACGCTAAAGATTCGCACAGGCTGGCAACCTGAACACCGTAATGGTGTTGAAATTGCTCATATTGCCGAAGATTGTGGCATTGCCTCCTTAGCCGTTCACGGCCGCACTAGGCAGTGTATGTATAAAGGCTTTGCCGAATACGACACGATTAAAGCAATAAAACAAAATGTCTCAATCCCTGTTGTTGCCAATGGAGATATCGACAGTCCAGAAAAAGCTAAGTTCGTCTTAGACTACACTGGCGCCGATGCTGTAATGGTAGGACGAGGAGCCCAAGGCAGACCGTGGATTTTTAGAGAAATTCACCACTACTTGGAAACAGGTAACAAATTACCGCCAGTTGAGGCAAGCGAGCAACGAGAAATCATGCTCGAACACCTTAACGCTTTGTACGAATTGTACGGCGAGTACAAAGGTGTCCGATTTGCTAGAAAGCACATGGGATGGTACCTAAACCAAGAAGAGCAGCGTCAATTTCGTGCTGACTTCAATAGGCTTGAAACCGCTGAACAGCAATATTCCCTTGTGGAATGTTACTTTGATGAATTAGTTAATTTTTAATATAAAGAGCAGAATAGAATGTTTGATCAGACAACTAACACAGAAGTTCACCAGCTAACCGTAGGTAAGATTGAAACCGCTAACGGTACAATCAAGCCACAATTATTACGTGACGCAGTTAAGCGCGCAGTAACAAACTTCTTCTCTCAGTTAGACGGTCAAGAAGCGTCTGAAGTATATGAAATGGTATTAAGTGAAGTTGAAGCACCTTTACTAGACATCATCATGCAACACACACGTGGCAACCAAACACGTGCAGCGAACATGCTAGGTATTAACCGTGGCACTTTACGCAAAAAATTAAAAAAATACGGCATGAACTAAGAAGCAATTCTTAAGCTGTTGTATTGAAACGGGCTTTCCAGCAATGGAAAGCCCGTTTTTGTTGATATGTCCCCCCATATGTACCCCCGTTGTTTTGTTGCCCCTTCCTGTATTCGATTCCGCTTTCCTTCAACGTAATTCCCAAGCTAAAACTTTAACTTTTACTCATGGTTAAATATCAGATAATGATACAAAAAATGCTTAGTGCGTCAGATTCTGTCGCAGGGTAGTATTATGCTCATGGCATAGATAATCGGGAGAACATCGATGCAAATCAATATCCAACGCCAAATTGCCATGCTGGAACAAATACCTGCTCATCCAAGGCGCATTACCGCTAATGACATCACTGCAAGACTGCAAAGTCGTGATTTTGATATTGGATTAAGAACCGTGCAGCGGGAATTAAAAGCCATGTACGACATGGGGCTGTTTGGCATAGTGCTCGATGACAGAAGCAAGCCTTTTGGCTGGTCGATTGCCGCCTGTTGGCGTGGTCTTAACTTGACCTTGATGGATAATCACATGGCATTGGCATTTTACACCCTAAAGCACAGTGCTAGCCAACTGCTGCCTCCCCAAAGCCTTAAGCAGTTGACCCCTTATTTTGACCGTGCAGATCAAATATTAGGAAATGATCCTGATAACCCTTGGCTTTACTGGGCCTGCCGCGTGGCGCAGTTACCTAAACCTTTTCCTTTTATAATTGAGCAGCAAGATCCACAAATATTTGAAGCTGTGCAATCGGCACTGCTTAACAAGCGCCAGATTGCCTGCCAAATAAAGCGAGTGATCCAAGGGAAAAGCTATTGGCTTGATTACACGCCCATTAATCCTGAAGGTATACAAATATCAGATGGTGTCGCACTACTGACCTTTACCATTGGCACGGTTGAGCCAAAACTTTTTGCCAAATCCATCGACTTACTACGTAATGTGCGAGTGCTGGACACCCCTTCCATTACTCGAAGTGAAGCTAATATTGCCCGTAGAAAAATGGAAAACCAAGCGGAGTTGATTGATATTGAATTGCTTTTTTCTGCATCAGCAAACTTTATCATGCGCAATGCCAAGCTCAGTGACAATCAAACTGTTAAGCAGTTAGAAGATAAACGCTATCTGGTTGAAGCAACCGTTGAAGACACCTCAGGATTAAGAACATTGTTGTGGAGCATGGCTGACAATGTCGAAGTGCTAGCACCGGCCAAATTAAGAGCCCATTTCACTCGATTAATTAACAAGGTCAATGCGCGCTACCAAAATGCTGCGTCTTAGGCTGTCGCATCCTTAAGTTACCCTGCATAGCATAACTTCAAGGAGATGAATCGATGTTTGACTTACTGACGCAAAACAGCCCATCACCTCGCATTGCCGTTTTCGGTGTGGGAGGCTGCGGCTGCAATACCATAAATCAACTTAGCCAATCTCCATTCAATGACAACGTCCTGCTGATTGCCGTCAATACTGATGCACAATCACTGCAGGCCTCTCAATCTAGCACTCGATTACAAATTGGCATTGAAGCCACTAAAGGATTAGGTGCGGGCGCTAAGCCCGAAAAAGGTCAAGCTGCTGCGCAGGAGTCTGAAGCACAAATAAAAGAGCTTATTGAACTCGCCGACATCATTTTTATTACTGGCGGTATGGGCGGCGGCACTGGCACTGGCGCCATCCCGTTCATGGCTTCAGTCGCCGCAGCGCTAAATAAACCATTAATTGCCGTGGTTACCACCCCTTTTAGTTTTGAAGGCCAGCAAAGGAATCTTCTGGCCAATAAAGGCGTCGATAAATTAATGCAGCACGCCAATGCTGTAATCGTGTTACCTAATGACAAACTGGCTAAAACTCTGGATAAGAAAGTCAGCCTAGTTAACGCCTTTTTTGAAAGTAACCGTATTTTGCAAGATGTATTGCTGGGGTTAACCACCACCATTAGCCAATCAGGTTTGATTAATATCGATCTCAATGATTTCATTGCGGTGGTAAATCACCATGGACGAGCCGCTATGGGAGTGGCGAAGCAAATGCCAGGTGCAGATATCCAAGTGACGATTAATAGCGCCCTTAAAAATCCATTACTGGAAGACGTTGAGCTGACTCATGCCAAAGGAGCGATTGTCAGTGTGATGGCATCTGAAAATATTGAGCTCAGCCAATATAATATGATTGGCGAAACCCTGCAGCAGCAACTCGACCCTAGTGCATTGGTGATAATTGGATTAACCATAGTGCCTGAGCTGGATTGCGAGCTGGAATTGATGGTGATTGCCACCGGTATTCAAGCCACAACCGACCAATCAGTAATCATTATGGATGATGCTAAAGTACCGCCTTCAACAGACCGCTTTGCATCAGTAGAGCTGCTTAATCTTCACGATTTTCTAAAAGAAAAGTCTGTAGGCAGTAACGATGATAATCATTGCTTAGCTGAGCTCGATGTCCCGACTTATACCCGTAACTTAAATCAAAAAACAGCAGGGCAATAATATCGGCCCCTAGGGTGAGCCGCTAGCTGCTGCTATATCTTTGATAGCATCAGAGAAGGCTCACTCCTTTCAAGTCGATCGACTTCGGCAGTACTAACTTGGCTTTATCAACTGCATGGGTGCAACTTTGCCTGCTGTTAGCCTTGCTACTTTGACGATGACTACCACGATAATTTTTACAGCCCCAGAATTCCCCCCGAGCGCTTTTTCTTAGCACCATATCTGCGCCGCAAACGCTGCATAACGGTGTGGTATGGGCGCATTGATCATTAAGACAGACTTTAAAGCCTGCAAAGCGTTTACGGGTCATGGGGCTTGCACAAAGCTCGCAGCCTTCTTCTTTGTGGTCGCACAAAGGAAAGTGGCAACAGGAATAGAATGATTTAAAGTTACCGGTTCTTTGCTTTAATACTCCTGTGGTGCAGCGAACACAGTTAATATCTTCAAACAGCCTTTGCACTATAGAGGTCGTAAATTCTGCTTGCTCAATGGCATAACCATCTTGAATAAGCTCTGTGACAAACGGGCTGACATCAGTCATATCAGCCAGTACATAGGCGCGATGCTTAGCACGGGTTAACGCCACATAAAATAACCGTCGCTCTTCAGCGTACTTAAAGTCTTCTTCTTTTGCTAAAAAGGCATCTAACAAAGGCGGGATGATTTTATTTGATGGAAAGCCATGCTGGCCGGTTTTCATTCCCATGATTACCACATAGTCAGCCTCTTTACCTTTAGCGCCATGAAAGGACTGACACTCAATGGTTATATTGGAGTATTGCTGATTCAGTAGTCTTAGGGCATTACTATCTGGCAGCTGAAACCAAAAGCGGGCCAGTAAGTACACTGTCGGTTGCTTTGCGCCAGCTTTAAGCTTATTGACCCTAGCACTAATCGCCGACAATGCTTGCGCTAACGCATTAGGGCTTGGGTTGTCAGCTGTGGCGGCTTCATGTTCGCCGCGCTTAATCACTGATACCGCCGCTTGGGTCACTGTCACGTTGGAGCGAATCTGTTTTTTAAGCTGCGCCGGATTTTGAGTGACAAACTGGGTAGCAACATCGCCAATGCTGCTATTAAATCTAAATGTTTGGTCAAGATAGCTTGTCGCAGCTGCGCCAAAATAGTCACTAAAATGGGTCGTTAGGCTGACATCTGCGCCACTAAAACGATAAATAGCCTGCCAGTCATCGCCAACACAAAATAATGAGGCTGTGGTTTTACTCTGTGCTGAGTAAGCCTGTGTTAATGCTTTAACTAAACGCGCTCTAGGCTCGGAGATATCTTGAAATTCATCCACCATAATATAACGCCACGGGCTAATGAATTGCCCTGTTTGTATATAGTTAAGCGCCTTGGCAATCATGTCTTCAAAATCGATATCGCCATTTGCAGCTAACTGCTGTTGGTAAGCGGTTAATATGGGCTGGAGCAATTCAAATGCCTTACGGCTTTGCTTGGGATCAGTAGCTTGATTAAATAGCTTGTCTAGGCCTTTATTATCAAGGCAAGCCGCTTTGTATAAACCAATAAGCTGACTAAATAATTTGGCTAATTCAGTCACCCGCCCAAGCTCATTAAGGGTTGCCAGTATCGCGTCATCGGGCAGCGGCGCATATTGCAGTTCAAATGCCGTTAATGCCTGTTGCAATTCTGCCGTTAACTGGCCCTTTTTATGCTGATAGTAAAATAGCTCAATACAGGCAGTATCATGCTGTTGATGTAACTCGCGTTTCCACTGTATCGACTCAAGATAAGCCTGATTATCGATATAACTGGCGGTATTATTAGCCTCATCAATGCCGTAATATTCAATATAAACATCATATTCTGGCAGGTAAAAATCAGGCTGGTACTGGCGAAAATCAACACTACTAACATCATGCTCATACTTGGCTTCATAGCGATATTCAATGCCGTTTTTAAATAGCCAGTTAGCAATATACAGTTCGCCGAAACTCTTAACCCGCTCGCCTTTAAGCGTGCGAATATCATTGTCAGTTAAGTATTGGAAGTACTCGCCTTCGGATTCAAAATCAAATGGGCTTTTTTCCACATAATAATATTGGCTAAAAAACTCACACAGCCGTTTGCGGAAAACCTCATCTTTAAGCAAGTAATCAAGCTGGAGTTGTAACCATTTCTCTTTGGCTTGGTCATCTTCTGCCAATGGTGACAAACTGGGCTGCTTGCCTTCCACTGCTGCAATAATCCTTAAACCAAGGCTGTGAAAGGTGCTGGCTTTTATTGCATCTGTGGCCAGTTTTTGTTTGATGCGGTCATCCATTTCATCAGCGGCTTTGCGGCCGTAAGCTAACAATAAAATATCCGCTGCTTGCGCTTGACCGCTGGCAACTAAATAGCCTGCACGCCCCACCATTACACTGGTTTTACCGGTGCCAGCCCCTGCCAGTAATAAATTGTTATCATCATCTATAACGCAAGCGCGGCGCTGTTTATCGGTTAATGGCTTTGATTCAACATTATCAAAAAAGTCTGCATATTTGACTAATTGCCTGTCAACATAAGCCGAACGAATTTGCGCTATCTTGGCGTTATTCCAATGATAAAAGCCAGATAATTTCACTAACGCAGCGTTAAGCGTTACCGATAACCCCGCCGATTTACACCATGGAAACCAGCGGCGATATTCACGTTTAATGCGAGGCTGCATTTGCCCAAGTAACGACTGACGTAAATACTTATTCGCTAAGGTATGCTCAATGCGGGCAACTAACTCACACAGCTGCTGCTCATGAGCTTGCGCCCAATATTGTTCAATGTCTTGTTTAAATTTGGGGTTAGAAAAATATCCCAGAAATGGCACCTGATAAAACTGGCCTTGGGCTTGAAATCGAAGCAAACTGCCTAAAAAGCTTGGGGTAAACTCGGCTGGCGCAACCAGTTGCTGCCAAGTAAATTGTTGCAGCTGAGGTACAGGTTTTACTGTAAACCAATGCCTAAATAAACGACCTTGCTGAGCACGAAACTCAATGCCATTAGCCGATAATTTAATGGCATCTGCAGCGCCTAAATACAGGCGCCCAAACCAACTATGCTTGATCGTTTTTTCTGATTTTTTAAATTTTTCTGGTAACAATTTACAACCTACGACTTAATGGCTGAACAGCAAACTATTGATATTTAGGCGTCACTATAGCTTAATCTTAAGCGCCTAAGCATGATCTTTATCTGCTAATGATTTAGCGATGGGCAATTGAGTTAACCGCAACTGGGGTTAATGAGATAGACAGGCGTTTTATGTAAGCAGGCTTGCGGGCTATCGCTATGAGTAAGCTCAAAAGATAGCGATTAAGATCTCGTCTAATTTAGAGCTATGAATAGGCTTAGTGACAACCTCAGTACACCCCATGCTGATCATATCGATACGGGTTTGCTCAAAAGCATCTGCGGTACAGCCAATAATTAACGGCTCATTAGCCAAGTTTAACGCTTTAATTGCCTTGGTCGCGGCAATGCCGTCCATCACCGGCATATGATTATCCATGATCACCAAGTCAAAGTGTGTTGCTTGCACTTTATCGACACCAATTTGACCGTTTTCAGCGACCTCACAATCAAAGCCGCGTTTGTTGAGGAACATCTTCATCACTTTTACATTGATTTTATTATCTTCAACAATAAGCACTTTTAAACCTGAGCCATCAAACATAGAGCTATGATGACCTGTGACCTGTTGCGGTTTGGCATCTAATTTAATCGGTATACTCACTCTAAACTGGCTACCTACCCCCAGCTCACTATTGAGTTCTATGCTACCTCCCATAACATTCACCAGCTCAGAGATAATCGCCAGCCCCAGCCCAGTGCCGCCAAACCGACGGGTGGTATCCGCTTCAGCTTGAGAGAATGCCTGAAAAACATAATCTTGTTTATCTTTATTAATACCAATACCGCTATCAGACACAATAATTTCTAATAACGGCTCAGCCTCATTATTGATGACGTTAATTGACGCGGCAATATGGCCTTGAGGGGTAAACTTCCACGCATTATTGAGCAAGTTTTGTAGTATTTGTTGAATTCGGATCTTATCAGCGACACAAACTTTATCTTGCTCGCCTGCCGACTCAAAGCTAAATGCCAAGCCTTTTTCATCGCACAAGGCTTTATAAATCGGTTCAACTTCCGACTTGAGTTCGTTGATGGTAAAACGGGTTAAATTTAAGGTTAATTTCCCCGCTTCAATTTTTGAAAAATCCAAAATATCATTGAGCACAGATAGCATGTGCTTTCCTGATCTCAATAAGGTATTGACCATCTCTTCTTGTTCAACATTAAGAGAAGTGTCTTTAATCAGTTCTGTCATACCTAACACGCCATTCATTGGAGTGCGAAGCTCATGACTCATTGATGCTAAAAACTGCGATTTTGAGATATTTGCGGCATCGGCTTTTTTGGCAGTGAGTTTTAACGAGTCTTCCAATTCTTTGCGCTCAGTAATATCACGCTCAACCGCCATAAAACCTTCTAGCTCACCTGAATCATCATACAGCGGCCCAATTTGCACCTCTAACCAATAGGCTTCGTTACTCTTGGTGTAGTTAATTATCTCAAAAGTACCAAAGCCTCTATTTTTTATTAGCTCACCAATTTTACGAGCCGTTACTTTGCTAGTCTTTGGCCCTTGCAGTAAATCTGCGGGTTTCATGCCCAACACTTCATGTTTTTTATAGCCTGTCATCTTCTCAAATGCACCATTGACCCAAATTATTTTGATATCAGGATCGGTAAATACCACCGCATCTCGCATATATTTGACAACCCGCGCAAGTCGAGTTGATTCAGCCTCTTTATTTTTTAAATTTTCCGCCTGTTGCTCAAGTAATTGCTGTGAGCGAGCTAATGACTGAAAGGGGGATACTAAGATTTTTCTACCCAAAAAATACAAGAGTAAAATGGTCATACTGGTAGCAAGCAGCATTCTAAGAAATAAGCTTCGTAAGAAGTCTGACTCTATTTTTTCAACAAATTGTGGCGATGATGCATACAGAAGATAAATATCAAATTGGGGGATCATTTTCGCTTGAGTCTGCCAGCCACCCTGGGGAGACATAGCCCAGTTAAACCTGTCTTGTCTGATCCCAAACCAATGATTTTTATCTGCAATTAATCGACCTATTAATTGCGAGTCATTTAACTGGATAATATAAGCAGTCAAGCCCTCAGCTAATGCGTGATATCGTATCGGCTCAGTGATTAATAAGTAATCTTGGCCACGCTCGTTAAAAAAGATATAGTTGTTATCATTAAGAATTGACTCATCATTAATCCCCTCAACCAGGTAATGTCTTAGTTGCTCCCCAAGCTCAAACTCAAGATAAATGCCCTCGCCAGCAAAGTCATACAGGTTCACAAAAGTATCTACATCATGTGGTTTTATCAGTGATAGTTGGTCATGTAAGGTATGTTTATCAACAACACCTTCTAGCGTCGCGCTGATAACATCAGGGTAAGTGGATATTTTATTAACATCCCTTTCATGGGCGCCGATGAACTCGGCAACGTATTGTTCAATTGCAGAAAATTTACCTTTTAAATTCTCTTCATTGATGAGTTTTGCAGTTTCAGCGGCCTGATTGGACACAAAAATATAACTGGACGCCATAAAGGTAATGGCCCCCAACAAAATAAACAGCGAAAATAAATGCATTCCATTTTTTTTATCAAACCACATAATAAATTCGACGCCTTAGGCTTACTGCTCAATCAATTTAACCGCATTAATATCATCGTATATCGCCATACATAAATCGTTTTCATCTAGCGCCTCATGGGCATCTGGGGCGCTATGGCTAAATACACTAAATGGTGCCTGATATTGTTTTATTAATCCGTCAACCGGCGCTGTCATCGACTCCAGTGCCTGCTTCATTGCGATGCGATTAGTGACTATATTGTCAGTAAAACTGACATTATTGGCGGCTGCGATAAAAATTTTACCGAGATCATAACCATGAACAAAGCCTGCCGGCGATTTGATGTTTTTATCAACAAACTGCTCTGGAAACATAGCTTTAGCATCATTAAAAACCTGCTGATTAAAATCAGTTACCTCTGAGCTATAAAAATTAAAGCATGATTGTATGAAGTGTAAATTTGCTTTATTGCGGATCTCAAATGGCACCACAGTGGCAAAATCCCCACCGGTAATCCCCCAGTGACTGTATATTGAAATATCCAAACCCAGCTCAGCCACAGCGGCTACGATTAACGCCCCTTCTGTAGACCCTGCGACCATAAATAAGCAGTCAACTTGTTCTTTTTGGGCGGTTGCTAATAATAATCTTGCTTGCGCTGGGTTTATCCCCCAAGCAAACCAAGTTTCCCCCACTTCAGTCATGCCATAAGCCTCAAGGGCAGAAGTCATACTGCGATAATTAGATTTACCCCAAGCGGTATTTTCGAGCATCATGTGTGGTTTTTTACATTGTTTTTGCATCGCAAAATCAACTAAGTGCTTGCCAACTTTTTGATCATCTACCGAAAGCCGAAAAACAAAATTATCTTTTGAGGGGTATCGAGTAATTGGTCCACCAGCAGCCCAAGGGACAAGGGTGAGCAATTGTGACTCATTAATAAAATCTCGATATTTTATTAATGGCGGGGAATGCAGACCGCCTATAAACACTATCCCATTAGGATCTTTCAAAAAACGGTCCATATTCTTTTTGCTTCTGCCGACATTACCTCGATGATCTAAGGTGACAAATTCCACACCAAGGCCACCAAGTTTATTATCTGCCTGTTCAAATGCGACTTTAAAACCCTGTTCAATTGCTAATGACGATTCAATATGACCCGTTCTATCGGCATCAAAGTAAACTTTAAAAAACTTAGGAGAGGCGAGTATCTCGAGGGAATAACTAAATAATAGAAGCAAAAATACAATTTTAAGCATACTGACAATCCTTGGTTGGCATGCGGCAATTTTAGTCAAGCATCTTAGTTATAGCCTACCCTCTGAAAATAACCATATAAATTGTAATGCTATTTGTGCCAGTAACGCAGTCATGCCAAGCTAAGTTAGTTTGATACTCGTTAGGTTTGCCCTACTTTTCAGCCTTACGCAATTTGTATATCTAAGTTTTCAAGCTCATTAACTGAGTCCTTAACTGAGTTAGCTCGCTGCACAATAAACTCGCTAAACACCTTAATCGATTGGCTTTGTTGGTTTTCTGCTAGGCTAACAATACTGAACTTAGCATTCAGTTTCGGCATCAATTGCGGGCTAAGCTGCACCAAGGTGCCCGCTAATAATTCATCACGTACTGCTATTTCTGGAGTTAGCACTACTAAATCTGAATGAAAAATAGCGTCTTTAATTGAGTGAAGCTGATCAAAACGAATTAAACCGGCAAAATCATCTCTTTGTAATTGAAATAAGTCTTCAAATTGATTGGCGATGGTAATGGGCAATTTCAATGGGATCGCCAAAGGATAATCTCTAAATGTCGCTAAATATAATCTCGGCAGCTTAGTAAGCGGGTGATCAGGACGACAACAAAATATCACCGGAAATGGTGGCAGCGCTTGTAAGTGAAGTAATGGGTTATCTTCAAGCTCAGTCACTTTGGCTTCCGCAACAAACAAATCCAACTTTCCTTGAAGTAACAGCTCTGTTAATGATTGCCAATGATCCACTTTAAAATCAATGGTCATTTTGGGACAAGCCTGAATAAACTGCCCCAATATAGGGCCCACTAAACAGTTTGATGGAATAGGGCTGGCGCCAATGCTAATTTCATGCTCATTTTCACCATGAAAGCTGGCGATATCGCGTTTTAGTTTATCGTGCTGCTTTACAATGTTTTGGCTATGAGCTAATACCATTTCCCCCAAAGGGGTTAGCGTCATATTTTTAGAGTCGCGCTGAAATAGCTTACCACCAACTAATAATTCGAGTTTTTGCAAGCTTTTGGATAGTGACGGCTGAGTAATATTTAACTCTGCGGCAGCTTTATGAAAGTGTTTTAATTCAGCCAATACAACAAAGTATTTAATGTGACGTAATTCCATATCAATCCTACTTATATTTAAACTGAATTATTTAAATTAATATTTTCGTGCTAAAATTTATAAAATAATGTTCACCAACTAATCTTTATCAAATAACATAAAACACTAACTATTAAGCCAACTATTAAATAAATTATTATCTCTAGCTATAAAGATACTTAACGCTATTTAGCAGTAAAAATGTACCATTGTTATTATTTTATTAGTAAAGCTAATGGCGATAGTTCAATTAGCCTAATAATCACAACAATCACCCTGTAGTGACTGTTTCACTTTGTATCACCATAGGCGCCAAGTAAACTCAATTCACTCCATTTAATCTCTTATATAGCTGATATTTTTATCTAAAAAAAGTCAAACCATTGGTTTTTAAGCTTATTTATTTTATTATTTGATCGCTAGCCTTTATTGTTTTTCACAAAAACTATCAGTTGATTCATAAAATGCATTGGCCGCTAACGCAATTACACGTTAAATATTCATGTGACAAATTTGTTAAAAATTTGCATTCACAAATAATAACGGAAGAAACGACAATGAAACTGAACAAAGTTCATATAATGACCCTAGCGGCCATTTATGCGGGTGCTGCCGGAGCGAGTGCTGATAGCGCCAATGCTGATGGTGCATACTCGGCCAATATTAAGCCTATAGTTATTACCGATGCAATTAAGCAATATAACGACAATAAAAATAAAGATCGTTTATCTGGAGAGGTAGTGACACAAACTCGAAATAGTAATGGACGTAATGTTCATCGTGCTATTTCAAGTGTTGATCAAAAAGTTCCCTTTGTTTATGAAGATGATGTTGAAGGTGAGCAAACTTATATTATTCAGTTATCTGACAAGCCAGTTTCATTATATCAAGGCGGTGTTGCTGGATTAAATGCTACGACTCCTCGAACCAGTAAAATCCCGGCGGCATTAAGCCCACAGCTGCATGATAAAGTTGATATCAATAGTACCGATGTACAATCATATCGTAGTTACCTTAGTGAAAAACAAGCTAGCGTAAGCTCGCAAATTACCAGCTTGGTAGGTAACACTAAAACTATCGCTAACTATCAGCTTGCCTTTAACGGTATGTCGATGCGTATGACTCAAGATCAAGCAGCAAGCGTTGCCGGCTTATCTGGTGTTGTCAGTGTGACCCGTGAAATCATCTACCAATTACAAACTGATGTGGGTCCACAGCATATCGGCGCTGACAAGTTTTGGACCGGTGAAGTCACTGGCGAAGAATTTACCGGTAAAGGTATTGTTGTAGGCGTGCTCGATACCGGGATTAACACCGACCATGAATCGTTTGCAGCACAAGGCGATGATGGCTACGTACATCAATTACCAGCACGATATGATGGCTACATTGGTGATTGTGAGCTAGAAGAGTTTGCCAGCATGTGTAATGACAAGCTTATTGGTGTGCGCTCTTACCCTGTGATTACCGACACTTATAGCGATGAAAGTTTTCAACCTGATAAAGGCTGGTGGGAAATCGAAGGTCCATTAAGACCTGCAAATGGCGAAGATTACAACGGCCATGGTTCACACACCGCCTCTACCGCTGCCGGTAATATCATATTAGATAGTACCTATATGGTGCCTGATGTTGGCGTAACCAGTGACGGCAAACCAACGGACTTAATGTTACCGCGTATTTCAGGTGTCGCGCCGCACGCTAACGTCATTATGTACCAAGTGTGTCACCCAGGTGACGGCAGCTTTAATAATTATACCGGCTGCCCTGGTTCTGCATTACTTGCGGGTATTGAAGATGCAGTCGCCGATGGCGTAGATGTGATTAACTACTCAATTGGTACTGCTTATGGCGCATTCCCATGGGAAGACCCAATGGAGATGGCCTTTTTAGCAGCACGAGAAGCCGGTATTTCGGTATCAGCCTCAGCGGGTAACTCTTTTGACCCTTCTGAAGCAAATGTACGCCGCGGCGCAATTGATCACTTATCCCCTTGGGTGACCTCTGTTGCAGCAACCACTCATACACGTGAGTTTAGTGTTGAAGGTAAAATGCTTACTGGCGCAACTGGCGGCGAGCAAGAGCTACCAGAACTTGTTGGCGGCGGGATTACCGAAGGTTATACAGGCCCTGTGGTTGAAGCAAAAGCCTACGGCTGGGAATATGAAAAATGTAATGAAGCCTTCCCAGCAGGCTTTTTTGATAACTCTCCTGAAGGCATTCCATATGACACTGCGCCAATTGTAGTTTGTAAGCGTGGTGATATCGCTCGTGTACAAAAAGCCATTAACGTAGCCGAAGGCGGTGCAGGTGGTTTTATTTTACGTAACGCCAGCTCTACAGAGTCGGTTAATAACGACCCTTATGTGATCCCCGGTATTCACTTGCCTTATAGTGGTTATTATGGTGATGCTTCAACTAACTGGTTTGGTTTATCAAGCTGGTTATCTAAAGGCAGTGATCATCAGTTAACCATCACGGCTTCAAATGTGGTGACGACTGAACGTGTGCCTAATGCGTTAGCTGACTTCTCATCTCGTGGACATAACTTTGATAACCCTGAAGTCATGTCACCAAACCTTGCCGCTCCTGGTGTTGATATTTATGCGGCATGGGCTGATGAAATGCCGTTTTCTGGTGTTGGTATTCCAGGTGACTACAACACCATTAGTGGTACTTCAATGGCAGCACCTCATGTTGCAGGTGCAATGGCATTATTAAAGCAAGCACAGCCAAGTTGGACACCGGCACAAATTCAGTCAGCATTAATGATGACTGCGAATTTAGCTGAAGTGACTCGCACGGTTGAAACTTACCCCTTTGTTGATTTAGAGCCAGCAGGCTTTAGTGATGCAGGTAGTGGCGTGATTAACGTTGCTCGCGCATTTAAAGCGGGTTTAATCATGGACGAAACCGGTGATAATTACCGCGCGGCTAACCCTAAAAATGGCGGCACAGTCAATACCCTCAACGTGCCATATTTTTACAATGAAGGCTGTAGCGGTACTTGTACCATGATGCGTACATTTACAGCGACCGCAGATGGCAACTGGACTGTTGATGCACAAGCGTTAGCAATGGAAGGGGCTGACATGTTGTCGCTTGAAGTGTCACCTAAGACATTTAGTCTTAGCAAGGGTGAAACACAAGCCATCATGCTCACAGCAACAGTGTTAGAAGTGCAAGCACCGGGTGCAGATTCATCATCTCTACGCTTACTAGGTGATGTGACTATTACCCCAGCAAGCACGGATATGCCAATGCAACATTTACCGGTTAGCATTCGCTACAGTGGTACCAGTATGCCTGAAAATGTGGTCGGTAATATCCACCGTCAACAAGGGCATATTTTAACCCCTGAAATTAACACTGAAGAAATTCAAACCTTTAATAGCCGCATTAATGGCTTAGTTAAAGCTGAAATTTTTGATGTGCAAATGCAGCGCAGTGATGTGCGCGACTTAGACAATACCGCGCAATCACGTATTGATGATGGCCAAGTGGTTAACTTCTTTGACGTACCAGAAGGCACTAAGCGTATTGTGTGGGAAGTGGTTAAAGCTGACTATAATGCTTATGCATCAATCGATATTGGTATGGATGTCAATAACGACGGTGAAATCCAGTGGAATGAAGAAGCCATTTGTTATTCTCGTATTGATAACAACGATTACTGCGCGATCAATAATCCAACTCCAGGAACTTACTGGGCTTATGGCTCTAACTATAAGTATGATTATGAAGATGCAGCTAACCTTGCTGATAATATGACCTTCGCTTTAGCTATCATCGGTGATCAAGATGACGCTAATCTGACTGCCGTTGGCCCAGATTCATCAAATGGCATGGACCCTTACCGCGTACAGTTAAACTATGATTTAGCTGATGCTGTAGAGGGCGATGTTTATTATGGTTATGTGGGAATTGGTAGCGACAGCTATAACGATGATAACTTAGGTTATATCCCAGTACAGCTTATTCATGACGGTAGCGACACCGAAATTGAAGCAAGCCATACTAGTGCCAAGGCCGGTGATATTGTTGAGTTTGAAGTCAGCCTAGCGCCTAACTTGTTAGGTGGTGAGCGTCAGTTAACCTTAAGTACTGAACTCGCTTCAGGCTTCCAGTTAATTGAAGACAGCGTTCAGGTTTCTGGCTTACCACAATACACTGAAGACATGACAATTGATGGTAATACCATTGCCTTTAATACTGTGCAACCTTCGTCATTAGATACCCCACGTCACTATGTGTTTACCACGAGTCTAGAGGATGCGACGTGTCGTATTCCTGCGCAAATGCAGGCCGCGAGTGACACCTTTGTGGATGTACCAAGTGAGTTTGGTTTCTCTGATTTAGGCATTACTGGCTACTCTAACCAATATTTGAGTATTCCAATGTCAGCGAATGATTTACCTCACGTACCTTTATACGGTGCAGAGCAAGACATGCTGCATGACTTACTTGAAATCTCACCATTTGGTTATGTGAAATTTGACGAAATGCCAGATTTCTATAATTACCATTATGAGTTTAATGATGTGTTCCAAAGCTTCCCTGACACTATGGTTGCCCCATTGTGGCGTGGTGATGTGATGATGCCAGAAGTGGCATTCCGTGAAGATATCGGCGCAGTCACTAACCTAGTATATGGTGCTGTGGTTGATAATTATTATGTGTTCCAGTGGAAAGGTGGTGCAGAAATTAATAACCGCTTTACCGGTAACCGTAACCCAGATGCATCAGCTTACTTTGATGTTGAAACCATTATCTCAACTAAGTTAGATTTTGCCCCTGGTGCCCATGAAATCATGTTTGGTTATCAAGCGCTGCAAACGGCTAACGATCATTTTGGTTCAATTGGTCTACATGGTTATTACGGTGAGCGTGGCACCTACCAGCCTGTCGGTGGTTGGTACAATGACGGTTTTGCCTACAATAACGTTGATGAAAAAGTGGCTGAAGGCATGCTAGTTTGTGCTGATTATCAAGGCCCTGAAAGCTCAGCATTAACGGTTAGCTTCTCTGCCCGTGTATCAGCTGCAGCTGTTGGAATGGATAATGCAGTAAAGGTTAGCAGTCAATACGCTGATTCAGAGTTAGTGACGGTATCCCATACGGTTTCATCAGCAAGTAATATTCAAGTTGCAGGTTTTACAGACCAAGTAATTGAAGAGAATAGCTCTCTTACAATGAATGTTGTCTATGCTGACCTTAAAGGCACAGTCAATGGCATTATGGTGGCAGGTGATAACATCACTGCTAAAGTTGAAGGTGATAGCATCACGATTACCCCTGATGCTGACTGGTTTGGTGAAACCATGGTATCTGTAACTGTGCATGATATGGCTTACCCGTCTGATCAAGCAACCACCAGCTTTAAGCTAACGGTTAACTCTGATGGCGTAGAGCCTGTAGCGCCAGCACCTGAAGTTCCTGTTGTTGAAGAGAAAAAATCAAGCGGTGGTAGCTTAGGCTTCTTAGCATTAGGTGTACTAGGTTTATTCGCTGGTCGTCGCCGTAAGCTTCACTAAATATTAAGCTTCACGATTATATAGGCATGTTAAGCAAACAATACCTATGAGAAAGGCCCTCTGATGAGGGCCTTCTTTTTAGTTTGATTTTATTAAACCATGAAAATAACTACACTTAAACTCAGCTTTTAACCTTTAAGAACCGCGTTAATTTATAACGCTTATTCACTAAGTTCTCTCCCACCCAATACAAACCTGACAGTGATAAAAACAAGCCCATTAAGCCAAAAAACCAACTGAAAGGATTATTGAAACTGCCTTGATGTAAGTAATCCATAAAATGTAATTTGAACATCAAATCTGCCAGTTCAGTGTCGCTATTTTTGTGGCCAATTAACTGGCCATTAATGGCATTGATGTATATTCGTGTCTCAAGATCATCATCCATGTTGATTTGCCATAAGGGATTGCATTCTTTAGGCCACTCGCTAATCGGCGGCTTAAGTTTATTAGCACTGATAACGCTGCCAGGCCCCCTATAACTGTCGATGGCCAGCGTGGTTGCTAACGATAGGTCAATATGAATCACTTCACCGCTATAGGCATTCACTAAGGTTTGCTGCTGACACTCATGTTTATAACGCATTGCGGTTTCAGTCAGTAAATACACGGG
This sequence comes from Shewanella sp. 10N.286.51.B2, assembly GCF_041469265.1. Taxonomy (NCBI): domain Bacteria; kingdom Pseudomonadati; phylum Pseudomonadota; class Gammaproteobacteria; order Alteromonadales; family Shewanellaceae; genus Shewanella; species Shewanella sp. 10N.286.51.B2. The sequence continues at coordinate 20,395 of NZ_JBFRKH010000043.1, read as the reverse complement.
ATTGCTGTCCAATGATATGAGTGCTAATTGCTGTTGATTCGGATGGTTTGTCAGTACTTGCTTTGCCGTTATTAGTTCTGCAGCATTGAAATTATAGTCTTCATGGGCAGCATGATGACTATATGCCATGCCTTTTAGCGCCTCGTGTGGGGTGATATTAAAGTAAATACCAGTCCCTAGCCAAATCAAAAATTGTAGGCTAACTAACGCGCCTACCCAGTAATGCCAGACTCGGATCAAATGCTGTAACCGCTTGGCTTTCTTGCCTGGTATTTTACTTGTTCTCACGCTCGATTTAGCACTCATTTCACATACCTCTTTCGGCGTTGCCACACTAACACCAGGCCAGAAAAAACAGCGATAAATGCGCTTATTGAAGTATAAAAGAGTAACTGATTATCAATGGCTTCACCGTCGTTATAATCCATGATGTGCCACTTCCAAAACAAGTCAAACAAGCGCCAGTATTCATGTCGGCGGGTTACCACATCGCCACTTTTAGCGGATATATAGAGGGTTGTCATGCCAATATCATCAAACTCAGCTCGCCACACAGGTAGATGCCTTGCAGATAACTCAGCTGGTGCATTGTGTTCGATAAGGCTAATGGAGCTTAATTGGGTCGCTGAAACCGATGGTAAATATAAAGCTGCGATTTGACGTGCCTGTTGCTCATTAAAGCGTTCAAGTACCTGACCCGTTTGCGCATCGATGAGCAGCTTATCATCTGTTAAATTGACTTGATAAACCGCTTTACTAAGCACGCTTTTAAGGGATATTTGCTGGGCTTTAGGGTAATTTTGATAGACGTTACCTACCGAGTATTGCACTTGAGAAGGGTCAATAACTTCTACTTTGCTAACCACATGATCACTGCGAATAAAGCCAATATCCATCAACACAAAGTAGCTACCGGTCACGCTCCATATGATGATGGGAATCGCCAGCACCAGCATTAGCCACCGATGGAGAAAGTGGGCTGAGAATATTTTTCTATATGATTTATGGATAATCAAAATTTGTCGTTACCCTTGTTATTATTTTAATTTATGGTGCGAATACAGTTAATTTCCACTAAATAATAAGCGTCTAAATTACCTGAAACACCTTAATTTTCATAGAAATTTAATTGTGATACTTTCTTATCAAGGCTTCGCTCGATACTTTATTTTGTGTAAAGTATGCTTGCATATACCGAAAAAAATACTGCTTACCATACGAATAATTACACTGCTCGCTACACTAATAAATACAGTGCTAACCCACAAAAGGATTTACATGAAACTGCCTTTAAAACTCAACTCGGCTATCTTATTAATCATTTCTGCACCGATTGCTTTTGCAACCTATACGCCCTTGCCTGAGTCAGTTTCAAATAATGCCATCGCCAAAGTCACTACAGATAATGCCCAGTATTTACTGAGTTTTACCGGGCTTGCTGAAGCAAAAGATTATCTCGCGGTGCATAATAAAGCGTGGGCGCTTGATTTATCGAGTCCCAATAACCAATGGCAGCCCATTAAAGATGTTCCTTTTGTCGCGCCTTTGGCTGGAAGATTAGCTTCTATAGCTGTGGGTGTTGATGATCAAGCTTATGTTTTTGGTGGCTACACTGTGGCTAAAAATCATGAAGAAATTAGCACTGTCGATAATTACCGTTTCGACATCAGCGCTAATGAGTACCAACGTATTGCCGACATGCCCGTCGCTGTTGATGACACGGCTGCCAGTGTTTACCAACAACGCTATGTATATTTATTTGGTGGTTGGCACAACGACGGCAATGTTAATTTAGTGCAAGTGTATGACACTCAAACCGATACTTGGTCTCAGGCAAGTCCGATACCTGCCCCGGCGGTGTTTGGTCAAGCGGTGGCCATGGTTAACAATAAAATTGTCTTGTGCGATGGTGTGAAAGTTCAGGCTAATATAGGTAAACGTCGCAGCTATGCATCATCACCCGTGTGTTTATATGGTGAACTGAACCCAGAGAATCATTTAAGAATTAGTTGGCAATTACTGCCACATTATTCTGTTGCTAAGACGGCAAAAAGTGACATGAACAAGCCTGCTATTGCGCATTATAGAATGGCGGCAACAGGTGTAGGCTCTAATAAAAATAGCAATAAAGACAGTGATAGAGACAATAACAAAGCAGGCTACGCCATCTTTATTGGTGGCAGTGACAACCCATACAATTATAGTGGTATCGGTTATAACGGCGCTCCCAGTACCCCACAGCAATATCAATATAGCTTCGACTTTGCTAGCAACAGCTGGCTTACCCCAATAAGGCTTGCAACACCCTCAATGGATCATCGCGGCCTCATTTGTCATCAAGATAAGCTGCTAAGAATTGGCGGCATGGTGAGCGAGCAAAAAGTCAGTAATCTTGTGTTGAGCTCACCGCTAAAAACTGATCAAGGTTGCACTCAATAGCAGTACTCATAAAGAGACATATTGCGCCATAAAACGTGATCCAGATAACACTTTTATGGTGCTTGTATTGAGCAACTTAAAGATGCATATAATATGCATGTAAATTATATGCATCTTTGGAATATTCATGACCACAGCTTCAAGCTTTGAGCAATTACAGGCACTGCCCCTCGCATCACTCATTGATTATATTGAAGTGACTCATCATCAATATGTACGTGAAACGGCGCCTTTACTGGTGGAATACACCCAAAGAATGGTGCAAGCACATGCTAGCGACCATGCAGAAATTCAGCCTTTAGCTAACCTTGTACAGGCCTTGGTTTCAGACTTAATGCCACATCTTATGAAGGAAGAACAAATTTTGTTTCCTGCCATGAGACGTTTAGGTGATGGCTTGGAAGTGAACGGGTGCTTTGGTCATATCGGTAACCCAATCAATGCCATGGAACACGAGCATGACCATGCTGGCACCATCTTGCAACAATTACGAGAATTAACCCAAAACTATCAAGCTCCTGAAGGCGCTTGTAGTACTTGGCAGAAGTGTTACAAGACACTTGCTGAGTTTGATGCAGACTTACAGACCCATATTAATATTGAAAATAACCTGTTATTTCCAGCGGCATTAGCACTGTAAATAGAGCCAGATTTGTTTTATCCCAGTTTCATCATTGTTTTCGCTCCAATTTAACATTCATCATGTTTAATGGTTCTTGCTCCCCAGCAGAACCATTTTTTTTTGGCTATTTTTCGCCAAAAGCAGCCAAAAAAAATGCCCGTTAAGGCACTTATAATTTGAAAAACACAGTTCAAAGTAAGGGAGTTAAAATAAACTCTTTTACAAATAGATATTGCTAAAAATATTAGCCAAACAAGCTTGTAAGATCATCTAATTGATGGATTTCAATATGGGGTAAAATATATTTGGCTTGCCTGTTGTCACTCGCTTGATGATTTAACCACACACTTTGACAACCCGTTTTTCTGGCACCTAACACATCACTAATGGAGTGATCGCCAATATGCAGTAATTCACTGGGTTTAATGTCTAAGTGGCTACAACTGAGATCAAATAAGTCACTGTAAGGTTTCATCCTAACCCCATGACCGGGATGCAGCACAAATTGCAATACTTCATCAAGACCAATGCGCGATGCATCAACATTACCATTGGTAATACCCACTAACGGAAAGTGCTTTCCTAAACTGGCAAGGTAACTTAATACTTCATCCGTTATCTTAAAATCACTACGGTGAAAGCTAAAACATTGCATCCCTTGCTGGGCACCTTGGCTAGCTTGAGCTTCACTGTAGCCCCATAGCAGTAAGCCTTGGCGTAACACTTCATAGCGCGCGGCAGTGGTGTCATGGGCCAACTCTTGATGCTCTGCAATCACCTGAGATTTTAATAAGCGCCACTGGGAAACATCCCAATTTAACGGCGCTTTAAAGTTATCTTGCATAAAATGTGATAATTCAGCTTCAGCTTTAATAATGTGCGACACGTTGTCATACAGGGTGTCATCTAAATCAAAGCTAATAGCTTTAAACGGTTTCAGTCTTAGGTATTGTTTCATTATTTCCCCTTGGCTTTTTTCGCTCTAGGGTGAGCGCCATCATACACTTTCGCTAAGTGCTGAAAATCAAGGCTGGTGTAGATTTGGGTCGTTGACAGATTGGCATGACCCAGCAATTCTTGCACCGCTCTTAAATCAGCACTTGATTCAAGCATATGCGTTGCAAAGGAATGGCGCAATTTATGCGGGTGAACTTTTGCAGATAATGCTTGCTCCTGACCCCATTTATTCATCCGCAGTTGAATGCTGCGGTGAGATAAACGTTTTCCCTGTTGGCTGATAAATAACGCGTCACCGGCTTCAGCTGATGGCATTTCAGTCCGTGAATCAAGCCAAGTCTGTAACGCGCTAAGGGCTATTTTACCCACAGGTACAATCCGCTGTTTACTGCCCTTACCCATGACTTTGACTTCATGCTGCTGAAAATCAATATCGTGAATATCTAAACTCGCGAGCTCCGCCAGACGTAAGCCACTAGAATAAAACAGCTCCATGATGGCTTTATCTCGTTTACTCAAGGGGTCGCTAGCATCGATATCTAATAAATGCGTGACCGCATCTAAATCCATATTTTTAGGTAAAGGCTTAGCTTGCTTAGGGGCATTAAGGTTTTTCGCTGGATTGGCATTAATCACTTGCTCACGGACTAAAAACTCAAAGAATTGTTTTAAAGAAGATAAACATAAAGATAACGAGCGCGGGCTTAAGCCTTGGCGGTGAAGTTTGGCTAAAACGGCTTGTAATTGCTCACGGCTTACCGCCAGCCATGAATCATCATTCTCGGTTAATTCATCGTGAGTAAATATTATTTTGCTGGCACGATTAATTTCATACAGGTAATTGCGCACACTGTAGGGGGATAATTGACGTTCTGAAATAAGGTAGCGTTCAAATGAGGCTAACCAACTTAGCTGACTCATAACACTACCTCCAAGCAGATCATGATAAAGCTAAAACAGTAATGTTAAAGCTTAAAAAAGTTGTGACATTTAAAATTTCGGCAGCATATGGTCGAGTAAATCGCGTATTTGTTCAAAAAACAAATTATCCATATCCGGATGAAAATGCGCCGCATCAGCTGATGCAACCCCAAAAATCACCTGACCATTTTCATCTGACAGCTTGGTCAATGCTACTGAGCCGACTTCGCCACCAAATAAACGCTTAGACTCTGATTGGGTTAAGCGGCCAAAATAATAACCTTGCTGAATACGCTGACGCCAAATCTTAGCCAATTCGCTGTCAATATCATGCACGGTTATCAGCCTTACATGGGTAAAGCCGAACTCTTGCTTAAGGCTTTGTGACACCAACTGTCTTAATTGGCCTAAATCTTCACACTTTAGAATGTCTAAGGATAACTGCCGATTAAAGCGAAAAATTTTCTCGTTCTCGGTGGCTATCTTCATTAATGAGGTAATTTCTTCTTCAAGCTGGGTAACTCGGGTGCGCAGCATTTCTTGCCTGCGCTCGACCAATGACACTGCGCCGCGTTCGTGATGAGATAAACGCATCGCCAGCAATAATTCAGGGTAACGATTAAAGAACTCTGGATTTTGCAGCAAATACTCGCGGATCAGGTGCTCATCGATGGCTAAATCCTCCATCGATAATGTCGGCATGCTTAAGTCAGCGCCCAAATCAGCTGCTGCTTTGGCATTTTGGGCGAGCATTTTTTTGGTATTAATTACATCGGTCATAACTGGATTTGTCCATCAAATACATGTTCAGCAGGTCCAGTCATCCATAACGGCTTGCCCTCACCTTCCCAGTTAATGTTTAAACTACCACCGGGTAAGTCAACTTTAACTTGGTTATCTAACTTATTTTGCAAAATCCCAATGGCCACTGCAGCACAAGCGCCGGTACCACAAGCCAATGTTTCACCTGCGCCGCGCTCATAGACTCTAAGCTTAATATGGCCACGATTAACCACTTGCATAAAGCCAACGTTAACCCCTTTAGGGAAACGCTCATGACGGGTCAGCATAGCGCCAATTTCTTCCACCTCTGCAGTGGCAACATCATCCACATCTAATACACAATGGGGGTTGCCCATAGAAATGGCACCACAAAGAAACGTTTGCTTTGGGCTTGTTAATAAATAGGTTTTTTCGCTGCGTTTGGCCCGAAATGGGATTTTACTGGGCTCTGTGATAGGCACGCCCATATTCACGGTAACGCTGCCATCACGCTCTAAGCGCAGGGTCATTTTACCTGAGCTGGTGCTAACGCGGATTTTGTATTTATTGACTAACCCTTTGTTACGCACAAAACGCGCAAAGCAGCGGGCGCCATTGCCACACTGCTCAACTTCACTACCATCTGCATTAAATATGCGGTAATGAAAATCTAAATCTGGGTCGTAAGGCGGCTCGACTAATAGCAGCTGATCAAAACCGATCCCGAAGTTACGATCGGCTAATCGGCGAATTTGATCTGGCGAAAAAAACACATTCTGTGTTACGCCATCAACCACCATAAAATCATTACCTAGACCATGCATCTTGGTGAATTGGATCAAAAGTGTCTTCCTTTATCGAACTATTATGAACGTATTGATAAACTATTACGGCAGTATATGTTCACCTTGCCACAATTGTTCAATCTTTTCACGCTCACGGATCACTTGATTTTGATCTTTATCGACCATGACCTCTGCCACACGTGGACGAGAGTTATAGTTAGATGCCATCACAAAGCCATATGCCCCACTTGAACGTACAGCTAAAAAGTCACCTGCTGCCACATTTAACTGACGGTCTTTACCTAAAAAGTCACCGGTTTCACAGACTGGGCCGACCACATCATAAGCAAAGGTTTGCGCCGCAGTTTGGTTAACAGGGATAATGTTTTGCCAAGCTGAATACAACGACGGACGAATGAGATCGTTCATGGCGCCATCCACAATAGCAAAGCGCTTATCGCTGTTTTCTTTTAATGACAACACTTGAGTGACAAAAATGCCGGCGTTAGCTGCAATGGCGCGCCCGGGTTCAAATATCAATTTTAGTGGTCGATCGCCCAAGCGCTCAAGTAAGGCGGCGGCGTACACATCAGGATGCGGCGGAGTTTCACCATCATAAGTCACCCCTAAGCCACCACCGACATCGAAATGCTTAATTTCAATGCCCTGCACTGCTAAGCGGTCAATTAGCGCTAGCATTCGGTCCATGGCATCTAAAAACGGGCGCATTTCAGTTAACTGTGAGCCAATATGACAATCAACCCCTTTAACATCTAGATTAGGCAAACTATGGGCGCGAGCGAACACTTGCTCAGCTTCATCCATGGCGATACCAAATTTGTTTTCTTTAAGCCCGGTAGAAATATACGGGTGAGTGCCGGCATCCACATCTGGGTTAACTCGCAATGATATTGGGGCCACTTTACCTAAACGGCCAGCTACCTCATTAAGTTGCTCAAGCTCAGCGCTTGATTCAACATTAAAGCAATAAATACCAATATTCAGTGCTTGTTCCATTTCCGCCGTTGTTTTACCAACCCCAGAAAAAACCACTTTTTTAGGGTCGCCGCCAGCGGTAATAACCCGGGCTAATTCACCGCCAGAAACAATATCAAAGCCACTGCCTAAACGTGCTAATACGTTCAGCACCGCAAGGTTAGAGTTAGCTTTAACGGCATAACAAATTAAATGAGGGTGCGTTGCCACGGCATTATCAAAGGCATGCCAATGGCGCTCTAAGGTTGCGCGCGAATAAATATATAGCGGCGTACCATGCTCACGAGCCAATTGCTCTACTGAGCAGCCTTCAGCAAATAAGCTGTCTTGTTGATAAATAAAATGATCCACTATGCGATTCCTTGTTTATTATTCTGTAATACTTTTATGCGATAAAGGCGGCTTTAACCTAGCTTTTGAGGCAATTGTTGAGACTGAGTCTGAGGTTTAACTTGGTTTTCCTCAAGGGTAGACTCTGGCGGTTTTCGCTGTTCCTGATTGGTTTCTGCGTCAGGAGTTTTATATAAAGGGCCTTTTTGTCCGCAGCCTATAATGGATAGGCTAGCAAGCATTACGAATAAAAACAGTCTCATTTTTCTCAACATTCTATGCATCTGGGGAGTTATAGCCTTATAATCGCATTCATAACCTAGAAAGCACAAGGATTGAAATGCATGGCTATGACAGATACAGAGTTTCATCAATTGGCAGATGAGATGTTCAGCAAGATAGAAAATGCCATTGAAGCTGCTATTGACGAGCAAGATGCCGATGTAGACATCAATGCCAGTGGTAATGTTTTACAGCTTGAGTTTGAAGATGGTTCGCAAATCGTCATCAATAAACAAGAGCCGTTACATGAGCTCTGGATTGCGACTCGCTTTGGTGGTTATCACTTTGCGTTAGTTGATGGAAAGTGGTTTGATGAGCGTAATGACAATATATTCATGCCGTTTGTGATTGAGTCGATTAAAAAGCAAAGCGGTATTTCGCTGGCGATTTAATCCCTCAGGTGTACTAGCTCAAATTGTCGATATCTAAAGTGATAATGTCAGCAAAACTGAATTGGGTTTAGAAGTCTGAACTCAATTCATTTATCATCACCCCAAATGGCACCACGTTTAACTCACCGTTTATTCTTTCTAATTTAAAAAATTGCGGCATATTAAAATAATGCTGTGATGATACCCCCTGCTCAAACGCAAAGCTGTGGCTTTCTTTTTCCACCAACTCCTGCATCGACATATTTTCATATAATTGATGTTTAAGCTCGTTTGCTTCATCAATAATAAACACATCTAAAACATCAGGTCGCTGGCGTAAAAAGTATTGCTTTGCCCCTTTGGAAATATACAACTTAATCACATTGGGGATACCGCCGTAGGGATCAGCTTTGATGATGGCAGCTGGCGCATTCAGCTGCGGCTTTTTAAAACGCTGCACTTTTATCGGCCCAGCTTTAACCGCGTCATCACCCAAGAGGTTATACACCAAACCCATGGGATTAAAATATAAACCATAACGATGGCCGCCAAGCTGTAACGGATGCATTAACCCTGAGAAAGTGCGCGCCTCATAACAGTATTTGACGCATTGAGAAAAAATCCCCTGCAGCGCATCATGTAATTGTTTTTTCAGCCGCTGGGCACAGGCGACAATATTAATTTCTACTTGCTCAGGTTTACATTTTAAGCCTATAGCAACAAAAGACAGCGCCTCTAATAATCCCAATGGACCTTTAAAACGATGACAATGCCACTCGCCCCAACTATTGAGACAAATGATATCAATGGTAGACAACATATTTTGCTGTTTTTTGCCTAAGGAAAAAACATTGGAGTTCATGTAATCAATCATGATCTCTTGCCCTTGCCACTTGATGGTTGGGTCTTTATCAAGATTGGCCACAACAATAATTTTTTTATAAAAAAATGGCTGACACAATTCAGCTTTGGAGACTTTGCTTGTCGCCGTCATCAACGGATTAAGGCTTAATGCCAATTGAGTCAAGCGGGCTTTACGGTGTTTACTGCGGCCATACTCTTGCCACTGAGTGTCCGCAGTAGAAATATCATTCATCACCGCCCACGCAATCAATGCTGTGGGTGTGTCGGCTTTAATAATGGCTGACTCACCCAATAGCTGCCCAGAATTATGCGGCTGTCGATATAAGTAAAATCGTGACTCTTTAAGGCTATGGATAATGGTTAAATGAGGCTCGATTATTGAGCCGCTCCACAGCTTGTTTAAAGGTAATAATTGATGCTCATCGTCACTGAAATAAGTATGAAGTTTACGGGCAAGGATCCCTAATTCTTCCACTCTAAAGCGATCGCTTAATGCTTGTTTTGAGGCAAAGTCCAATAAGGTGCGATAACTGATTAGTAGCAATTCATTAAGCTGCTTGTTAAACCATTTAAGTTGCCCTGAATGCCAGTGCTGGCTGTTATCCAGTGTTTCTAACAAACTATGGGGCCAACCCCAGTCCTCAACCAATTGCTGCATTTTATCTCTGCGCCAATCTCTGGCCACGCAGCGATTTGTTAAGTTAACACCGCACTTAAGATAAAAACAGCGGCGGACAATTTCGAGGCGGCGCGTGTCCCGTCGCCCGAGTAGATATGCTTCAATACGCTGATATAAAATTAAATAGGCATCATTGGATTCAGCAAAATCCCCTTGCAGGCACTGTTGCCAAATCTGCTGGGTAATAAAATTTGCTTGCGGGTACTCTGCGGCATAGGTTTCCAGCAGCAATACCTTAAGCAAGGCTTTATGGGGTTTATTGAGCCCCTTATAGAGTTGCCATAATGAGGCGCCAAAATATTCAGTTGCCGGCATGGATTGTACATCGCCTAAAAACAACACTTCGTTATCAGCGTCAGCACCCGGCCACCACCCCGCCGCTTTACCAGACAAACGAATATGGGAGCGATAAAATTCTTCTAATAATAACCAATGCTGGGTGCTGCCACTGTGCTCTTCGCCAAGGGAGCTGTAACAATTATCAAATGCGCTGCATTCTCTAAACTGTAATGGGTGTACCAGATAAAAATTCACTTCAAAATCAAAACTTGCAAACCACTGAGTCAATTGGTCTGTTTTTTCAGTAACTAATGCTAAATCAGCATGACTTAAGCTTGATTTGTAAACCAACCACACATCAACATCACTTTTAGGGTTTTGGCCAAAACTTGCGGTGCTGCCCATGGAATACACTCCTTCGAACGCACTGGGCTGGGCTGCTTGCAGATCTAAACTGGGTAAATGCAGACTGTGACGCGCCTGTTCCATAGCAGGTGTCATGTCAAATTGGCTGATCCCAAAAGGCGTTAAAGCGGAGTTACTGCCGGGCAGTTGCACATTATGATGATGGATCAAATAAGGAATGATATCGAAAAGCTGTTGCTGAATTGGCGACAATAAGGATTTAACCCGTTCATATCGAACAAGATTGAGTTGATTAGCTATCTCGATGGAGCGATAAACCTTTTGATTCAAAGTATCATCCTGTTACTAGCACTAAGTTACTAATTATCAACATACTGCAGCGCAGTTAAAAACCATGTTGATTAGCGTTAAATAAATTAGTAGAAACGTGATCATGTTAGCACTTTTATTTAAATACACCAGCAAATGAGATCTGTATCACAAAAAAACTACGTGCATAGTTCAAACAATCGCTATCGATTTGTTACATCTGCTTTCTGGCAATGTTAGCATTATTGCAATTAAGTCTATTGATGGAACTCTTTGGCATGTCTCAAAATGTTATTCGTATCGCTACACGTAAAAGCCCACTTGCAATGTGGCAAGCAGAATTCGTAAAAGCAGAACTTGAACGTATTCATTCAGATTTAACCGTAGAGCTATTACCAATGAGCACAAAAGGAGACGTTATTTTAGATACGCCTCTGGCTAAAGTTGGCGGTAAAGGTCTTTTTGTTAAAGAACTTGAAGTTGCCATGCTTGAAAATCGCGCTGATATCGCGGTGCATTCAATGAAAGATGTACCGGTAGACTTCCCTGAAGGTCTAGGTTTACAAGTGATTTGTGAGCGTGAAGATCCACGTGATGCATTCGTATCAAACACTTACAAAACCATTGAAGAATTACCACAAGGCGCTGTTGTGGGTACTTCAAGTCTTCGTCGTCAATGTCAAATCCGTGCGGCTCGCCCAGATCTCGTCATTAAAGACTTACGTGGCAATGTCGGTACTCGCTTAGCTAAATTAGATAGCGGCGATTACGATGCGATTATCCTTGCTGCTGCAGGTCTTATCCGCCTAAAACTTGATGAGCGTATTGCCAGCTTTATTTCAGCTGAAGACTCACTACCTGCAAATGGCCAAGGCGCTGTCGGCATTGAGTGCCGCATGAATGACGAACGCGTTAAAGCATTGCTTGCGCCACTTGAGCATTTAGAAACTCGTTACCGTGTTTTTGCCGAAAGAGCGATGAATATGCGCTTAGAAGGTGGCTGTCAGGTACCAATCGGTGCTTATGCTGAAATTGATGGCGATAGCTTACATCTTCGTGGCCTAGTGGGTAACCCTGATGGCAGCCAAATCATTGAAGGTAATGTGACTGGTTTAAAAACTGATGCGGTTGCATTAGGTGAGCAACTGGCTGAAGATTTACTTAGCCGCGGTGCTAAAACCATTCTAGACGCTGTTTACAACCAGTAATCGAGATGAAAGTCTTACTGTCGCGCCCTGAGGGGCGCAATCAAGCTATGGCAGATAAGCTTAAAGCGAAAGGAGTCGACTTCATGGTCACTCCTTTATTAGCTGTGGTACCTACTCACAACCGGATTAACCCCAACACCCTCACCCAAGCTGACAGCTTAATTTTTATTAGCACTAATGCGGTAAAGTTTGCAGCCATTAGCCTTAATGATAAATTTCCAGATTGTCGCTATTACGCCGTTGGCCAAGCCACCGCTGATGCCCTGTCGCAATATAACATCACTCCTGAAATTGCCCCTGAAGACAGCCAGGACAGTGAAGGCTTATTATCACTGACATCATTAAGCGATATTAAAAATCAACACATTGTTATCGTAAGAGGTATTGGCGGCCGCGAAACTATCGCTGAGCAACTGACTCTCAGACAGGCCAATGTTTGCTACTGGGAAGTCTACCAACGCAGCCTGCCAAAGCTAGATTCAGCCTTGGTTTGCAGTCAGTGGCAGCAATTCGGCATTGATACCATAATCGTCACCAGTGGCGATGTGCTAGAGAATCTAATTAAACTTGTTCCAAAAGAGTTATTTGCATGGTTGCAATCATGTCATATCATAGTCCCCAGTAATCGAGTGGAGCAAAGAGCAAAAATAGTCGGGTTAACTCACGTCACCAATGCAAGTGGCGCGAATACTCAAGCTGTTTTAGCTGCATTATCTGTTTAATCATTAGCGAGTCATTTGTATTTGCGATAATGTTTAATCCTGCCAAACTGTAACTTTGCCTTATCGTGTTTTTGCTCGCATTAATGATTTGGTCGCACTGTGGATGATCAAACTAGGTACTCAAGGACAGCTCATGGAACACAACAAACAAGATCCTAATCAACAAGCTCATTCAGACAATGATGTGATTGAATCAACTCCTGTTATCGAAGCAGATAAAGTGAGCGAACCTGAGTCAGAAAATCCCTCATCAACCACACAAAAGCAAGCCACAAACTCTGAGGCTAGCCCAGAAAAAAAACACCGTAGTAAAAGTTCATGGTGGGTGCGTTTCAGTATTCTTATTTGCCTGATCATTGCCATTGGCGGAATAGGCCTAAGCTATCTGCTATGGATGGAACTGCAAGAGCAAAAACAGCAGCTGCAAACTCAAAACCAACAAACCAGCGTAATAGGTAGTCAAGTCACGCAAGCGCTGGTAGAACCCAATAAACGCATTGCAGTATTAGAAGCCCAGCAACAGCAAAATTCACAGGCTTATCAGCAACAAGCGCAGTTAGCTAAATCACAACAGCAATTACAGCAACGGGTCGCTACACTAGCTCAGCGTAATCCAAATAACTGGATGGCATCTGAAGCTGAATACTTAGTCCGTATGGCAGCTAGAAAACTGGCTCTTGAAAACGACCCTAAAACAGCAGCAAGTTTATTAACATCTGCTGATGAGCGTATTGAAGCAATGAAAGATCCCACCTTATTGCCGATACGCCGCGCACTTGCCAATGATCTCGCCCGAACTAATTCCATCAAAACCACTGATGTGGCAGGCACCATTTACGCTATTGATGGCATACTTAATCAGTTAGATACCTTGCCATTGAATCGCGCTAAAGCCCAAGCAGCAGAAGACTTGGCGGAGCAAAATGCCATCTCAGATTCAGTAGATGACTGGCAAAGTAATTTAGCCAAGACTTGGCATTCAGTAACGGATGGTTTTATCACTATTCGTAAGCGCACTACAGATCTTGAGCCGCTACTAGCCCCAGATCAGCAATGGTATCTGGTTGAAAATATCCGCAATAAATTACTCCAAGCTCAGTTAGCCCTGTATCAACATGATCAAGTTAATTATCGCCAATCGGTTGGCTTTGCGCGAACGTGGATCCAGCAATACTTTGATTTAGACGAAGATAAAACCCAAGAAGCGCTGCGGGCTTTAGATGCACTAATGACGGTCACCATTGAAGAAATAAACCAGCAAAAATTTGAGTCTACCCGATTACTTCAGCAGCTCATTACTTACGGTGAGTTGGTTCCAGCAGAGGAACCACAGTCATGATTAAAACTCTTGCATATGTGATTATCATTTTAATCGGTTTTTGTATCAGCCCATTTATCATCGGCAACACAGGCTATATTTATATTGCGGCGGGCGATTATCAAATAGAAACCAGTTTAGTCTTTGGTTTACTGGGGTTAATTTTATTTTATGCAGCGCTACAGATAGTTGAATGGCTGATTATTTTCCTACTGAATATCATTATTCATAGCCGCTATTTACCTGATCGCTGGCGCAAACAAGCCGCTAAAAAACATACCTTACAAGGGGCCTTAGCACTGGCAGAAGAAGACTGGCCTAGTGCTGAAAAAGCCATGTCTAAAGGCGCAGCAAAAGGCGAACTGCCGGCTTTGAATTTATTTGCCGCCGCCCGCGCTGCTCATCATCAACACAATAGCCAAGCCCGTGATCAATATTTAGCTCAAGCGGCAGAAGATCCGCTAGCACAAACCGCAGCCAGAACCTCAAAAACTCGCTACCTTATCCAACAGGGTCAATTAGCTGAGGCGAGAATAGAGCTACAATTACTCAATCCAACCAGTAAAAGTAAAACCCCAGTGCTAAAATTAGCCTTGGATTTATATCAGTTACAGGGTGACTGGCAAGCATTAAAGTTACTTTTACCTGCTATTAAAAAACGTCAAATCGTTACTGATGAGATATTTAATAATATAGAGCAACAAACTAATATTGCCCTATTGACTGCTGCAACTGAATCTAACGAACAAGATCTTGAGAAGTGTTGGCACTGGCTTAGTAAAACAGAGCGCAGTCAACCGACTCTCATCGCCATTTATGCTCGCGGCTTATGCCAGTATGAACGTAAAAAAGATGCCTTAAAGCTGCTTTCTAAGAGTTTGAAAGTCGAACCCAGTAACAGCATTTTATCGGCCTTGCCCCACATACTAGATGCTGACGATGATGAAATAAGAAAACTACTGCAACGTTACCAGCAAACCCATGAGCATGATGCTGGATATCAAGTGTGTTTAGCCAAGTTAGCCATGCAAAAACGTGATACTAAAGTCGCAAAAGAGCACTGGACAAAAGTATGTGACGTATCACCATTACGACAGCATTGGTTGGCATTAGCGCAAGTGCAAGAGCAACTCGGTGAAAATACCGCTGCACTACAAAGTTATCGAAAAGCGGCTAATGCTAGCGAGTAAAACTTGTGCAAATATTAAGCAATAATTTCATAATGAATTAATCGCTTTCTATAATCAGTTAGACACTAAAGCCTGCCATTTGGCAGGTTTTTTTATCGCTTTTTTCTACGTGAAACAAGCTAATCTAGCAACAAATATCTCATGAATAGCCTACCAACATCACCTAATTCTAATGTATTAAAAATTTAACATTTGCCTGTAATCACTTAGTTGTACTGATTTACAAGACTTTTCTATTTCCCTCTTAAATTCATTAGTTTATTACGAAGAACTAGATGGTCAAAAAATTGACCTATAGTAAGGCTACTGCTAAAATTGTTAACTTGCGGTTAATTTAACTTTCAAACTTATAACAGCAAATGCCTCGATATGCATAGTTATGCTAACACTATGAATATCAGGTTAAATGCGGGTTATTGGAGCTAAGGTCATGAGTTCTGTTGTAACGACAAAAAATGGTGTTTTAAATTCAACTAATGGAGAGATTACTCTCACATTGAACAATGAAACAAAAAACATTCTTCCAGGAGATACTATTCCTGCAGGGGCAGAACTCCAAGTAGCCGATGGCATTGCGTTTGTGGTGACCTTTGACGATGGCACTATTCTCAATGGTGACAACATAGCTGATAACTTATCGGCCGAAACTATCATAGATATGACCACAGATGAGCTCACTGAGATTGAAGCCCTACAGGCATTAATTGAATCCGGTGAAGATCCAACCGCTGAACTACCTGAAACCGCAGCAGGTGAGACAGCAACAAATCAAGGTGGTAGTGATTTCGCTTCATTAGCTCGTGAAGGCTCGGAAACTATTGCTACAGCAGGCTTTGATACCTCTTTTGATGCACCAGATATTTTAACCGCGAGTCTTTCATTAGGTGATGATGGCGTTGATGCGCTAAATAACAACTTTAATGTAGCTCAGTTTACCGATAATTTTGTCAATGGCGTATCCTTTACCACCTCTTCTGGATTATCAGGTTTTACCGGTGATTTGGGTTCACCGGGATCATTTGCTTACCTTCCTGGCGACACTATTACTTTCATGGTCGGTGGCGTCACTATTGCTACTTTTAGCGCCGATGTTATTCAAGGGGATATTTTATTCCTACAGGATATTGCTGGTACTTTGCTGTCAGATACCAACATGGATTATGTTGAGAACATGGCTATTTTCCTTCAAGCCTTGGATAACGATTTATCCGACGGTATTGATGACGGTATTTTAAATACCAATAGTCTGATCAATAATGATGACAGCTACAGCACTAATATCAATATCTTATTATCCGTTCACGAAGCATTAGCCAATTATATTGATCCCACCACGGGCCAACCATTAAATATAGCAACAGCAGGTAAAGAGATGATCTCTCAAGTACTTGCTGAATTAGGTATTATTTTTACCCGTGATACCGAAAGACAAGAAGATGGCCAAAATGTATTTGAAACCATTGCGATGGAGCATGTTGCAGATACCATTGATGACATTGCAGGCGATAGAACCCCTGATGAACATGACGAACGTACCGTAGATATCCTTGACGTACCCGGTGGGTTAATTACCTACAACTATAATGAATTAGATGGTCAAATTACTTTCTCAGCCAACGATTTACTAGAAGGTGCTGTAGGCCAACAGGTTATCGACCAAAACTTATTGGTTAGCAATGTTAGACTCAGCGCAGCTTTTGAGGACATTGGGACTTTACAAGATTTAGGTGATGGCAATTTTGTCATTATCTTAAATGAAGGTATTACCCAATACGATCTTGAAGGCCTAAGTATTGATTACCGTGTAGAAGATTGGACCGTCTTCAGAGACGTCACTTCAGCGACCCAAGATCAATATAAATCACATCTATCTGCTAATATTCCAGATGTTTTTGAAGATGTTGGTTTTAATCAATTCACTTTAAATAGTGAACTCACATTTGAAACCGATCAAGAACTGTTCATCACTTTCACCAGTGAATTACTCAGTGAGCAACTCGGTTACCCAATTGCCGAATATGCTGATGATTATTTAGTTCCTCTTGAATACTCGAATGATGGTGGCCTAACGTGGCAGACCATGACTGTAGGAGGGATTGATTCAAGTGCTGATCTTGCTAGACCTATATTTAGCTTCAACCTTGAAGCAGGTAACAATAGCATCCTAATTCGCGTGCCTATTTTTGATGATGCCATTATTGAACCAACTGAATATTTCAATGCCATTGTTACTGGTGAAAATGTTTATGATGAAGAACTAGAATTTGCCATTTTTGATAACGACGGTAACGGTTCAGACTTACCTGTTGTCGATATTGACTACGCCGTTGTTGTAGAAGGAATGGAGTTTGCATTATTCACGCTGACGTTAAGTGAACCAAGCACAGAAACCATTACCCTTGATTATAGCTCAGAAGAGCTAACCGCTTTATTCGGTGAAGATTTCACTAATGTAAGTGGCACTGTGACTTTCCTCCCTGGTGAAACTACAGCTTATATTAGCGTCCCTATTACAGATGATTTAATCGTAGAAGGTAGCCCTGAATTTGCGCTAATAAACTTATCTAATCCAACCAATGCTGTACTAGGTGATACTCAGGCTACGTTACGTATTTATGATAATGATCTTCCTGATAATACAACCATTACTTTAGATATTGATCCCGTCACTGGCGATAACATACTGACGCCAGATGAAGCGACTGGCACGATTACAATTACAGGTACCGTGACCGCTGATGCTTCTATCACTACCGGTATCATTATGTTGACCATTAATGGTCAAGAATACCAAGCGATTATGCAATCTGATGGTACATTCTCAGTAGATGTCGATGCGACTGACTTATTAAACGATCCCGACACTGTAATTGATGGCATTGTATATGGATACGGCGCTGATGGTGCTAAGGGCACAGCAACTTCTACAGAAGACTACGATATTCCTACTGTGGCAGAAAATGACAGCATTATTGTTGCAGAAGACACTATCGCTGCAGGTAATGTTCTAGATAATGATACCGATACCGATGACACACTCACTGTTATTCGTTTCGAAGTTAATGGCGAAACATACTCAACTGGTACGTCAGTAACATTAGATGATGGCGTGTTAGTTATAGATGCTGATGGCAGTTATTCGTTTACCCCAAATGAAAACTGGAACGGTAACGTACCGGTGATCACCTACACCACCAACACGGGATCAACAGCGACCTTAACCATTGAAGTCACCCCGGTTGATGATGCATCGGTATTAGTGAACGACACCAACACGGTCGCCGAAGACACACCCGCCACCGGTAACGTACTGGATAATGATGCTGATGTGGATAACACCTTAACCGTGGCCACCTTCACTGTGGCAGGCGATGCCACCATTCATGATTCGGGCGATACCGTGTCTGTCGAAGACGGCAGCTTAATCCTAAATGAAAACGGCACCTATACCTTTACCCCAAATGAAAACTGGAACGGTAACGTACCGGTGATCACTTACACCACCAACACGGGCTCAACAGC
Source organism: Shewanella sp. 10N.286.51.B2 (assembly GCF_041469265.1). Classification (NCBI taxonomy): domain Bacteria; kingdom Pseudomonadati; phylum Pseudomonadota; class Gammaproteobacteria; order Alteromonadales; family Shewanellaceae; genus Shewanella; species Shewanella sp. 10N.286.51.B2. Next base: position 1,473 of record NZ_JBFRKH010000043.1, on the reverse strand, counting down.
GACCTTAACCATTGAAGTCACCCCGGTTGATGATACAGCGGTATTAGTGAACGACAGCAACACGGTCGCCGAAGACACACCCGCCACTGGTAACGTACTGGATAATGACGCTGATGTGGATAACACCTTAACCGTGGCCACCTTCACTGTGGCAGGCGATGCCACCATTCATGATGCAGGCGATACCGTGTCTGTCGAAGGCGGCAGCTTAGTCCTAAATGAAAACGGCACCTATACCTTTACTCCAAATGAAAACTGGAACGGTAACGTACCGGTGATCACTTACACCACCAATACGGGCGATACAGCGACATTAACCCTTGAAGTGACGCCTGTTGATGATAATACGGTACTTGAAAATGACAGCAATACTGTTGCTGAAGATACCGTCGCTGAAGGTAATGTTCTCGATAACGACGGCGATATCGATAACGACTTAACCGTGGTGAGTTTTGAAGTTGATGGTGTCACTTATACTGCTGGTACAGAAGTTACCGTTGAAGGCGGAACCCTCGTCATCAATGAAGATGGAGCTTACACCTTCACCCCTGAAGCTAACTGGAATGGCCAAGTTCCAGTTATTACTTACACCACCAATACTGGTGATACGGCAACATTAACCCTCGAAGTCACCCCTGTTGATGATGCTGCGGTACTTGAAAATGACAGCAATACTGTTGCTGAAGATACCGTCGCTGAAGGTAATGTTCTCGATAACGACGGCGATATCGATAACGGCTTAACCGTGGTGAGTTTTGACGTTGATGGTATCACTTATACTGCTGATACAGAAGTTACTGTCGATGGTGGCACCCTAAACATTAATGAAGATGGTGCTTACACCTTCACCCCAGAAGATAATTGGAATGGCCAAGTTCCGGTTATTACTTACACCACCAATACGGGCGATACAGCGACATTAACCCTTGAAGTGACGCCTGTTGATGATACTGCGGTACTTGAAAATGACAGCAATACTGTTGCTGAAGATACCGTCGCTGAAGGTAATGTTCTCGATAACGACGGCGATATCGATAACGGCTTAACCGTGGTGAGTTTTGACGTTGATGGTGTCACTTATACTGCTGGTACAGAAGTTACTGTCGATGGTGGCACCCTAATCATTAATGAAGATGGTGCTTACACCTTCACCCCAGAAGATAATTGGAATGGCCAAGTACCGGTTATTACCTACACAACCAATACTAGTGACACTGCAACACTGACACTCGAAGTGACTCCGGTTGATGACCCAAGTGACTTTACAGATCAAAGCTTCAGCTACGCTGAGAACCAGACCGAAGGCGCTGAAATTGCCACGGTCGATGCCAGCGACTTAGACGGGATCGTGGGCTTTGTCTTCACCGACACGGGCACCAACACCAGCCAAGATGGGTTCTTCCAAATTAACAGCAGTGGTGTCATTACCATTACCGCCTTAGGCGCAAGCTCTGCGGTCAATGACTTTGAGAC
>NZ_JBFRKH010000042.1:0-90271 GCF_041469265.1 Shewanella sp. 10N.286.51.B2 | reverse complement strand
GCAAAGTAATACTTCTGGCAACCCATTGGGTTGCCATTTTTTTAGCCATTGTTAATCAATAGCGCCGAGCTTCAAAGCTGCTGCATCAGTGCATCAAGTTGTACTTGCAGTGAAGGATGATAACCTGCCCTTGCCTGCTGAAATATCGCTAAAGCCTGTTGCTCATACCCGGCAATTAATAACTCGTTATAAAGCGGCTTAACAAACTTTGCTCGGCCAATATGACCTAAAAAGGCTGCAACCTTTGGCAGCACTATCTCATAGTTATTGCGGATGGCTACACTGTACCAGTCGCAGGCAAGCTCAGCATTTTGTGAACCCGAGAAGCCAAACACGCTATCAAGATCGGTAAGTTGTAGCTGCGTGAGTTGCAGCGGTAGCTGTTTGATAAAATACTGCCAATGATGCACTCGCCAACCAGCCACATTCAATTTAGCCGCACTGTCGCCCAGCTTTAATTGCTGCAATGCCAAATCCACTTTATCTAAGCTTGTGGATGTCGGCCCAACAAACCATTGGGGTAATCCTTCACCGTATACCCAAGTCATCAACTCTGATTCACTGATGGCCTCGGGATACTGCACAAGCAAGGTTTGCTTGGCATATTCAATAAAGGTTTCAGTGGTAATAGCTTGAAACTTAAAATGCTGCACATAATCAAATAAGAATTGATCAAAATCGTTACGGCCTAAGCGCGCTTCAAGTTCATGGACAAACATTGATGCCTTGTCATAGGTAAAGCGATTAAAAGCGTCATTGGCATCTTGTTGCTGCACATTAGCCGGCAATGTTTGCGCAGCTAATGGCATGGAGATCATTTCTTCTTTAAGGCGGCCAAACTCAATAACCCACTCAAGCTCCGCTTGCTCTTTGCCATAGATTTTTTCCACTAAACGATTAGTAAAGTAAGTGGTAAAGCCTTCATTGAGCCATAAATCTCGCCATGTGGCATTGCTGACTAAGTTGCCCGTCCATGAGTGAGCTAACTCATGGGCTACGGTAGACACTAAGCTTTTATCGCCCGCTATCAAGGTAGGAGTAATAAAAGCCAGTCGTGGATTTTCCATGCCGCCAAAGGGAAAGCTCGGCGGTAACACTATCATGTCATAGCGATCCCATGGATATGGGCCAAGCAAGGACTCAGCCGCTAATATCATCTCCTCGGTATCTTCAAACTCAGCCAACGCTTTGGCTAGCATCGCAGGTTCGGTATAAATACCGCAGCGGTCACTAATGGCCCCGTAAGCTAAATCTCCTACTGCCAGTGCTAGTAAATGGGTCGGAATGGGCTTTTCCATCTCAAACTGGAACACGCCATCAGCGGGCATAATTTCACTATTTGCCGCGCTCATCACTGCCCGTAAACCGTTATTGACCTTAACGGCAGCTGAAAAAGTAATACGCGCTTTGGGAGTATCTTGCAAAGGGATCCAACTGCGGGCATTCACCGGTTGAGATTGGCTAAAAAGATAAGGGGCTTGTTTACCTAAGGTTTGCTCAGGTGTCAGCCATTGCAGCCCTTGCGCTTTTGGTGAGGTGCGATAACTAATAATCACTTGGTTGATGTCATCACCCACTGCAATAACAATCTTTTCGCCTTGTCGCTCACTGATATGCTCAATACTAAATTCAAGCAAGCGACCACTATTATCGGTAATGGTATCGATAATCAAATCCCGGCCATCTAGCACTAGTTCATTTGCTGCTGCACAGCGATTAAATTGCAGTGTTGCTTGAGCTACTAATTGCTGCTTATCAAAATCAACATCTAAGTTTAACTGTAAATGATGCACTTTTATCTGATCAGTATTTGCCACTGAATGATAATCACGATTATTGTCCCAAAGCTTGCGCATTTTGATATCCATTACTCCAAAAGTTCTAATGAGTACTGTATACCAATGGCCGCTTTTCATCGAGTATCACTGTGTATCTAGTAAACTTAACGCTCACTATTTGAAATAAAAAAGCCTCTTAAAAAGAGGCTTTTTAAAAAGAAGCAGTTTAGCTTACAGCTTAATACCTGCTTTTTGTAAATCTTTTGCTACAACACTACGTGGTAGTGGTACATAGCCATCTTTCTCAACAACTTGCTGACCTTGAAGAGATAACACGTAACGGATGAACTCACGATCCATTGGTGATAAATCTTTGTTAGGGTGCTTGTTGATGTAAACATATAAGTAGCGTGATAATGGGTAAGTACCATTAGCAGCATTTGCCGCCGTTGCATCAATAAATTTAGTGCCTTTCTTAGAAACAGCGACTGCTTTTACGCCAGCAGTTTTATAACCGATACCAGAATATCCGATAGCGTTAAGGCCTTGAGATACTGATTGAACCACTGATGCTGAACCTGGTTGCTCGTTTACGTTTGCTCTAAAGTCACCTTTACATAAGGCTTTCTTTTTGAAGTAACCGTAAGTACCTGAAACTGAGTTACGGCCATATAATTGCACGTCTTTCTTAGCCCAGTTACCTTCAAGACCCACATCGCCCCAACGCGTTACATCATCACCGCCACACTTTTTAGTCGATGAGAAAATTGAGTCGATTTGCTCGATGCTTAGCCCTTCAATTGGGTTATCTTTATGCACAAATACCGCTAATGCATCAATGGCCACACGAATAGCTGTCGGCGCGTAACCGTAATGCTTTTCAAATGCTTCAATTTCGTTTGGCTTCATTTGACGGCTCATTGGGCCGAACTGAGAAGTACCTTCAGTTAATGCTGGTGGCGCAGTAGAAGAACCGGCAGCTTGAATTTGGATATTTACGTTAGGGTAAATGTGTTTAAAATCTTCAGCCCATAAGGTCATCATGTTGGCTAATGTATCTGAACCCACTGATGACAAGTTACCTGAAACACCACTGGTTTTTTCGTACACAGGTAATGTTTTATCAATGGCTGCCATAGATGTAGCTGAAAATACACCAGCTGCAGAAAAGGCGATAGCGCCAACTAGCTGTTTAAGTTTCATTTTTGTGCTCCGGTATTATAAGCGTTGTTATTTAAGACAGGCTCAGTATCAATGACGATGATGACAAGTCTATGACGCTAATGTGACAGCAGTATGACAATTAACACTTTTAACAATCACACCAAACACGTTCCAAAGCTAATTAATGGCAACCTTAAGCAGTTAAAAATCATGGTATTAGCTGAAAATCAGTTTATTTAAATTGCTTAATACAGCTAATTTTGACTATGAGTTATTTATTAAGCCTGCAGTTTTTACCTAACAAGTTAGGCTTTGTTGCAATAAAGACCAGCAAATAGTTTACAGACGCATCCGCAAGACCTTATAAAACCCGCTTCATGTAAGTTATTTGATACTGACCATTTTAAAGAAGCATTATTGTGGCTTAAAGAATCGGTTATTATGAACAATTCAAAGTCGTGATACCTAGTCCGCACCCAAATTAGACTGTTGATGCCTTTTTTGTATTTCCAAACTCCGTTTGGATTAACGTCGTGGGTTTTCCACCCACACCCAACCAAAAGGGTATCAACAGCATTACCCTCCATACTCTTTATTAATGAATTAGGCCCCGCCGCCCCTAACGAAAAATGCTGAAAAGCGCATGATTTTCGATGGGGATTTATCCAGCTTTTAACTTCGTTTGTTGCTAACTTCGGCCCCTGTTTATTATAAAGAGTGAAAATGCTAACGCTTCCGATGGTGAGTCTGAAGTAAATGGATTTACAAATGTCACGGTGGCATGGATGCTAAGGAGTGATCCTGCACCTCGAAAGCTATGCTCACATCCATGTGAGCATCACGCTATTTTCTTCAACGTCCTCAATTCAAATTGAGTTTTAGTCTTTTACTTTCTTAGATTTATAGATTGTCTAGCTTTTGATATTTGGCTTTTACTTGTTGCAATATAAAAAGCTAAATCGAAGAGATGAAAATTCCGGTGTAAGCGCGGCTGTGACCGTCCATGACAAGGACGTCATGGCCGAGCTTTCAGGGACGAACTTGCAGCGTGTCACAGTCGTGCTTGCACATAAGCCTGCGGCAGGCAATTGGTTAGATTGAAGTGATGGCCTGCTGTTACTGATCTAATATAAATGAAGTTTAAAGCTGGTGCTGGTAACTCGTTTATGCCCCAAAGTGAGTTAGCGAGAGAGATTTTTACGTCTGAGAACTAGAATAGCTCCTTATATTTTCTAATATCTTGGGCACTGAGATCTAACTATAAAGTACTAGATAGATATACAGTTATAATTTTGCACCGATAACTCGTGAGTAAAGTGAGCAAAAATCGAATGTTTTATGCTCGATAAACTTCTACTTTCCTGATAACTTATTGAATTTGCGATGGTTGATAAAAGATTGTAGAGACCTCTACATTAAGGCGCTCACTTTTGCGGGATTGATATTAATAATATCGATCTTAAGTTTTTATTTTATCATTATTAAACAGTCGGTTGGCTTGGTATGGTAGCTGCTAAGTTGAATTTTAGCCGGAAGATTATCGAGCAGCTATATAATAAGCTGTTAGGCAGTAAGGATACATTGTGATTTCTGAACCAGAATACGAAAACTACAATTTAGAAGAATTGGAAGATGTACTTGAAAATATAGACAGGGAAGCGTACCCAGAAAGAACTAAAAAAATCCAAGAAGAACGAAATAAAAGACTCGCGCAAAAGTCAGACTTCAATACAAAACTATCGATTAATCCAAAATTAATTGGGGTAACAGGAGTTGTTTATTCGCCAACTCAGGCGGCTCTTGGATCATTGCTTGGTGGCCCTTTTGCTTCACTATATTTCCTCAAAACAAACTTTGAAGTACTAAAAAGTGAAAAGAGCAAAAAAAATACTATCGCACTAGGCAGTATTATTATTTTTTCTTTATTATTAATTTTACCATTTTTGCCAGATAATTTTCCTAATACGGTAATCCCAATACTGACCGTAACTATAACTAAAGCATTAGTTGAGAAACTCCAGTTTACTAAAGAAGATATTGAAATATCTGAAGGGCTAAAATACCAGTCAAACTGGGGGGTTTTATGGACAAGCATTATTGGCTTAGTTTGGCTTCTAATTGCAGTAACTTTATTTATCTTAATCTTTGAAGGTCTTGGCGTTTCAGTTACTGCCTAACAAGAATTTAAAGCGGGACTGCTAACAGTTTGCTCGGTTTCGCTACACATTTTAGCAAACTATTATCAGCCCCTTAAATGGGCGTTACCGCATCGTAGATTGCATACTTTCGCTAATCTAATAATCATTTTCAGAGTTTAAGCGCTAACGCGTTTTTGTCCAAAGGTATGCTGGCGGTAGCATGTAACGCAAAAATGCCCTCAATGAAATGAATTCTATTGCTTGAAAGTCGTGCGCCACTGAACCGGCGATACATGAAAAGCAGATTTAAAGTGCTTTCTAAATACACTGTCAGAGCCAAAACCCGCTTGCTCTGCAACTTGAGGTATCGATAGTTTCGTGGTTTCTAATAGACGTTGGCTAAACACCAAACGTCGATTTTGCAGCCATTCACCAAATGTACAACCATAGGTGGATTTAAACTGGCGTGTAAAGGTACGTTTACTCATCGCACAGCGCTCAGCGAGTTCATCTAGTGAATGAGACTGATTGAGACTCTGCTCAACCTGCTCAATCACAAGGTTAATACTTGTCTCTGTGAGGGGTTTTATGTTGACTGGTGCTGGTATGTATTGTTGCTGCCCACCATTACGAGATGGTGCAGTCACCATCTTACGAGCGAGATCATTCGCAAGCTCACTACCACACAAACGGCGCACTATGTGCAGACAGCAATCGAGTGAAGCTGCTACTCCAGCAGAGGTGATGATAGTCTCATGTTCAACAAATAGAGGGTTTGGGTCAAAATTCACCTTAGGAAATTGCTGCTGAAATTGTTCGGTAAATGCCCAGTGGCTTGTGGCTCGTTTGCCATCGAGAACGCCAGCACACGCGAGAACATAAGAACCAAGGCAGAGCCCTACCAGCAACTTCCCTTTATCATGATGATCTATTAACGCCTCTAGAAGTCGCTCACTTGGCTCTGGCAGGTCATTTGGCCAGCTTGGAATAATTATAATATCGGCTTCTTGGGTAGCACTTAGATCGCTATCGACCACCACACCAAATCCAGAGCTTGTTTCAAACCGCAAGCTGTTTTCGCTACAGGTCCTCAAGTTAAACCGAACCGGCTGACCGAAAAAGATATCTTGAAACACCAGACAGGGCACAGAGAGATGAAAAGCACTGATGCCTTCGAAGGCTATCATAGTAATTTTAATTAACTCGCTTGATTTGTTCATGAGTGTCTCGATTTGCGCGAACGTTGACTTTCAAGACAGTATCATAAGAAGTCGGAAAGTAGCATACTAAATCATATAGAGAACATGACTTCTTAGTGAGTTTAGAGAGGCATTATGAAGATCCACCACCTACGTAGCGCAACTTTTATCATTGAATCTGGCGAAACATTTATCCTTATTGATCCTATGTTGGGGAAAAAAGGCTCTATGCCTCCGTTTTCAGTCATTAAGGCTAAGGCCGCGAAAAATCCAACCGTTGAGATGCCAAGTAATGCCGATGAGCTACTAAACAAGGTTACTCATACCTTAATTACTCACAGTCAAACACTTGGTATCAAGGCATTACAACATGGAGATCACCTAGATCCGGCAGGTGAGACGTTTTTAACAAGTCGTAATATCCCAGTTGCGACACCAGCCAAAGATAAGGCTTACCTAGAAAAATACGACTTAACGGTAAATTGGGGAATTGAAGACTGGCAAACTATCGACTTTCTAGACGGAAAGCTCACCGCGGTTCCGGCTTTGCACGGCCATGGATGGATTCACAAGGTAATGGCTAATGGTGTTGGATTTTTCTTGGAGCTCCCCAATGAGCCTTCTATTTACATTAGCGGTGATACAGTTCTAACCGATGATGTAAAACGAGCGTTGACTGAGTTGAAACCTGATATCACAGTAGTCGCGGCAGGTCGTGCTAGTATGGACGTTGGTCAACCGTTATTGATGTCTATTGATGAGGTCATGGAGTTTATTCGCCTTTCCCCTAATAAGGTGGTTGCGAACCATATGGAGGCACTCAATCACTGTGCAGTGACTCGACCAATTCTTAAAGAAGCAATTGATAAAAACGGTTTGTCAGATAAAGTCCTTATTCCTGCTGATGGTGAGACCTTGGAGTTTTAGATACCTGAACTAATCCGATGACTCTCGATTTAAGTAAATAATCTAAATGATTTTTGTCCAAAAGCTTGTCAGAACCAGCAATTAACCAGCTATCACAACAAGTCACACAAACAAAAAAGCAGACATTGATGTCTGCTTTTTTAATGCTAAAAATTTAGGGGAAAGTCATTACTCCTTAATCACCAAATGTGCTGGAATAATAAAGCTAAAACAACTGCCCTTTTCTAACTCACTGGTAATGTGCAACTCACTGTAATGATGATTAAGCGCATGCTTTACAATCGCTAGCCCTAAACCACTACCACCAGTTTTACTGGAGCGGGCATTATCAACCCGATAAAAACGTTCGGTTAAGCGGCTTATATGATGTGGCGCTATCCCAAGGCCGGTATCGGTTACGCTAAATTTAGCGCCGCTTGGGACTAACTCCCAGCGAATGGTAATTTTGCCGCCTGGCTCTGTGTAACGAATCGCATTTGAAATCAAGTTAGTACAGGCGCTTCGCAATTGCACTTCGTTACCGTGACAATTTAAATTATCCTCACAAATGAACTCAAGCTGGTATTGATCCATTGCCAATGCCGAGGCTTCATCTTTTAAAATATCCAACATGACCTGCATATTGATGGTTTTTTCTAAATCAATATCAGCCCCATCTTCAATACGCGATAACACTAATAACTGCTCCACCATTGATTGCATTCGCCTAGTTTGCTGCTGCATCAATTTAAGTGGCTTATGGTTCATGCTGTCAGGCTCTTCCATGCTTTGCATGATCTCAAGATAACCTTGCAGTACGGTAAGCGGGGTTTTTAGCTCATGGGATACATTAGCAACAAACTCTTTGCGCATACCCTCTAACTGATTAATGCGGGTAATATCACGGGCAATCAGTAGCATCTGTCTGTCGCCATAGCTCATTAAGCGTATTTCTAATAAGCGTTGATCCGATAGTGGTGAGGGTAGCTCTAATGGCTCGTTAAATTTACCAGACTTAAGGTAGGCCGAAAAATCAGGATGACGGATGAGGTTATCAATGCGTTGACCGCTATCTTGGGGCCAAACAAAACCCAGCAGCAGTTGCGCCAGTTTGTTACACCATAAAATATTGAGTTCAGAATCAAGTACGACCGCAGCATCTGGTAAGGCTTCAGCACCTTGCCTAAAGCGGCCTAAAATTGACGCTAACTGGCCAACTCGGCGACGATTTTTACCTTGCAGGCGGTATATGCCATTGAAAATACCTTCCCAACTGCCAGTGCCTTGAGGTGGAGTGAGTTTGCGGTCTTTCCAAAGCCAGTAATTTAAGCGGGTAATTTGGCGGTAATGCCAGCCTAAAAGGGCAATACAACCGACAATAATACTCATATAAACTTGATTGATGATCATGCCTATGATGGCAAAAATCAACAAGATCCCCACAAGGCGAAGGAGAAGTCTGGACCCTGAGTAAGCTCGAAACATAAGCGGCCTAATTATGATGGTAAAAAATCTTAAGCAGATTTTTTACCGTATTGTCGGTCGAAAAATAATGGTTCACAAGATAACTTAAAACCATGTTACTGACTATAGCCAAGCCGTTGAATTACACTTAAATTACTGTAAATAAATAACAATATTTACATTTACCTAAACAACAAAAGTGAAATACAACAGTATATTAGGCTTTGGCTGATAGTGAGTAATTACATTCTGGTTGAAAAACGATATCCCGCACCGCGAACGGTTTGAATCAGTTTATCATGGCCTGAGTCTTCAACGGCTTTGCGTAAGCGGCGTATATGGACATCGACAGTGCGATCTTCAACATAGACGTTGGTGCCCCACACATTGTCTAATAGCTGTTCACGGCTATAGACACGTTCAGGGTGAGTCATGAAAAAGTGCAGTAACCTAAACTCGGTTGGGCCCATTTCTAGCACTGACTCACCAACAGAGACACGATGGCTTACCGGATCTAATTGTAACCCTTGCACATCGATAAGCTCTTCAAGTCGTGTTGGCGCACTACGGCGTAACACAGCCTTAATACGTGCCACTAACTCTTTTGGTGAAAACGGTTTAGTAATGTAATCATCTGCACCGACTTCTAATCCCTTAACCTTATCTTCTTCTTCACCGCGAGCGGTTAACATGATGATAGGAATTTGACGAGTAAACTCATCTTGCTTTAAACGCTTAGCTAATTGTATTCCACTTCCACCTGGGAACATCCAGTCTAATAAAATCAGATCTGGATAAGGTTCTTGCAGTAGGTCTATTGCTGAATCAAAATCTTCAGCAGCCGTTGTAGTAAAGCCGTGTTGTTCCATAACAAATGTCAGCATTTCTCGAATGGCTGACTCATCTTCTACAATTAAAATCTTAGCTGTCATAATATTATCTGTGAGTAGTTTGCCGCGTTAGTATTATTGGTCAGTTTTATTACAGAAATATGATCTCAAGGCCCTAAATGGAATTAAAATCATATTTTTGTCATAAATCTATCACGCTACGCCATAATTAATGTATTGAAAAACACAAAGGAGGCGATATGCCTCCTTTGTTATGTATCACACATTTTCGGTTAAACCGCTTTTAATAAAGCGATACTTAGAACTTGTGTTCGATACCTACAGCAAAGTAACTTTCGTCGATTGAGATATCCATATCATTACCATCTGCATCTTCCACTGTACCCATTGAAGTACGGTCAGTGTAGAAAGCAAATAACTTCGTTGGCTTACCTAGTGAGTAATCTGCGCCAATTGACCATGAATCGCCTTTATCTTCCATGTCTTGGTATTGGGCTTTTAGGGTCACGCTGTCAATTTTATAAGCAGCGCTGAGTAAGTAGCCATCTTTGCTATCACCGCTATCGACTTTTTCTTCTTGTTGGTACATACCGCCAAGTACAAAACCTGCGACTTTACCTTGTACTGTACCACGAACAATATCATAACCTGCAACTTCAGCATCATAGGCAACCGATGCATAAATTGGGGTTTTCTTCAGCCCTGAGTCACCGTACATTGCAGCGATACTGAAACCATCCTCATCTGCTTGCTTACTGTCACCTGATGCAGCGTAAGTCACGCCCGCTTGGAAGTCACCAAACTTAGGCGTTAAGTAAGTTGCGGTTTCTGCTATACGGTTTTCACCAGCAAATAAGTTTTTCAAATCGCCTGAGTAATCACCAAACTGGTCGACTTTGCCCTGCGACTTTTTCAGCATAGTGTCGTTACGGCCCACCGCGAATGAACCAAAGTCGCCTTTTAGGCCAACAAACTGATTACGGGCTTTGAAGTTGTTTGAGCTGTCTGAGTCAGTTGCCACTTCATATTCGATAGTATAAAACGCTTCTAAAGAACTGTTTAATTCGAAAGCGCCTTTCACACCAAATCGTGATGCATTGCTTTGCACTCGTGTTTCTGAACCTGAACCGTCATCATTTGATTGAATTGAAACATTGAGCTTACCGTAAATTTCAAGTGGCTCTGCCGCTTGAGCGGTTGAAAGCGTGGCAGCAGCAATAGCAGAAGCAACTAGCGTTTTATAAAAAGTGTTCATCATTTCATCCTTTAGACTTAATAGTTGGTGTTTTACACCTTTTTCTGTGCAGCTAATCAGTTGGAACGAGCAGAAACCTGCTACCTAATAGCTTGGGAACGAGGCGAATATTGCACACCTTTTGTTGCAGAAATATTTCAAAACAGGACTTTTATTTAGAACAAACTAATTTAATAACAAAACAAAACGCTCAACACACTGAAATATAAAGGTAATATTAGTGATTGGCCTTTTGTGACAATTTGATGAATTCTGCTATCACGACAATCAAACAGATTGGGGATGGTGGTTTACCCCAGCGCCACGATACCGTAAACTGCATTTTTAATTTTCGAAGAGTGTCTTTCATGTGGTTTAAAAATCTCACCCTATATCGTTTTAATAAGCCTTTCAGTACCGATACAGAGGCACTTGAAACAGCATTAGCTGACTTCACCTTTTCACCATGCTCAAGCCAAGACATCAGTAAGTTTGGTTTTTCTAATGCATTGGGTAAAAAAGGCCAAGCATTAGTTCACAGCGCTGAAAATCGTCATTTAATTTGTGTCACCAAAGAAGAGAAGATCCTTCCTGGCCAAGTGATCAAAGAAGCGCTTGATGAAAAAGTAGCGTTAATAGAAGATCAAGAAAGCCGCAAAGTGACCAAGAAAGAAAAAGATGCGATGAAAGAAGAAATAACCATGACGCTGTTGCCTCGTGCTTTTTCTCGTCGTAGTCAAACCCATGCGTTAATCATGCCTGAGTTAGAAATGATTTTAGTGGATAGCTCAAGCGCCACTAAAGCTGAAGAATTATTAGCCTTACTACGTAAAGCATTGGGCAGCCTACCGGTTGTGCCGCTGCACTTTACTACGCCTGTTGAAACCACGTTAACTGAGTGGTTAAGAAACGGCGCATCACCACAACCTTTTGAAATGCAAGATGAAGCAGAGCTTAAGTCTGATTCAGATGAAGGCGGTATCGTGCGCTTTAAGCAGCAAGTACTGCAAGAAGATGAAGTATTAGCCCATTTAGCGACAGGTAAACAAGTACATAAACTGTCATTGCATTTTGCTAAGTCGATTGCGTTTTTATTACAGTCTGATGCCAGCGTTAAGCGCCTTAAGTTCTCTGAAGAATTTAGAGCTGCTACCGATGATGTGGGCACAGAAGATCCCTTGGCGAAACTGGATGCCGATTTTGCATTAATGGGCGGCGAGCTAGTCGCATTTATTAATGCGATGAAACAGGCATTAGGGCCTATTGAAGAAAATATCTAAATTTGTAACTTCACTTTAGTGGTTTAATCAAATTTAAAAGCCCAACAGAATTTATTTCTATTGGGCTTTTTTGTAGCAACTTTCTATGCTTTTAATCAAAAAATTGATTAAAACTATTAATTTACTAGCTTATTTAGCAAACTCACCTTGCTCATCAAATGGCCAGTCAATGCCTAACCAAGCTTTAAGAAAGGCCTTTTGTGCAGCCGTTGGTGAATCAACACCGATTATGGCTAGCTCACCTTTAGGTTGCTCATCTAAGGTTAACTCAAGCTGCTTTAAGGTGTCGTTATTAAACAGGCTTACGTTAATGGTGTCTTGCGGGCTGAAATCTTCTAAGCGCTTTTTAAAGCCCGCGGCAGTGACTTTTAAACCGTTAATGGCTACCACTTCATCGCCAGCAACAATACCCGCCAACCATGCAGGGCTGTTACGGCTGACATGGGATAGTGTTAAATCATCATGCTGACCCGATAACGTCATACCGCTGTAAACAGTCGACTTTGGCTCTTTGCCATAGGATATCGCTAAACCCGCTTGTGCCAGTAAGGTATCAAAATCTAAGCTGAATGGCTGGGTAATATGCTGCTGCCACCAAGGCTGATAATCTTTACCTGCCAGCGTCTTTAAAATACCTTTTACATCATCAACGCTATAGCCTTTAGGCAGTTTATGGTCACGGTATAATTGACGATGAACATCACGATACGAATGCGCTAACTGGGTGTCTTTCAATAAATTAAAATCCAGTGACAACGACGCCAAGTAGCCTTCAGAATAGATATTGACCCCATGGTTAATGGCATAATCACCGCCAGTATTGGTCCACTCATTTAAACTGGCTTGCGCAACCGATTGTATTTCACGACCCGGTTTATGCAGGTTGTTATTTATCCGTTTGGCTAAATCGGCAAAAAACTCTTTCGGGGTAATGACATCGGCTCGCAATAATAACTGATTTTGAAAATAACTGGTTGAGCCTTCAGCCATCCATAATAACTCTGTCATGCTGGCATTTTGGTAATCATAAGGCACTAGGCCCTGTGGGCGATAAGCTTTGACATTCCAAGTATGGATAAACTCGTGAGATGCTGTGCTGATAAAGCGCAGGTAATCTTTACGTTCTCTAAAGTTAAAGCGTGGCAATTGAATAATGGTTGAATTTAAATGCTCAGTGGCGCCTCGTGCGCCACTAGTGGCATGCACCATATACACATAACGCTCAAACGGGTAGTCATCCCAAATCACCTCAGCTTGGCTGCTGATTTTGGTTAAATCTGTAACGATTTGCTGAGCATCGTAATTACCTTCACCCCAAAAAACCAGTTCATATTCACGACCGTCAGCTGTAAAGCGATAATGGGCGTTTTCACCGGTTTCAATTGGCGAGTCAATTAACACATCATAGTTATCAGCAATAAATGAATGGGCTTTGCTGCCCTGTGCCATACCTGAATAACTGTTCCAGCCTTGGGGCACATTCATTGAAACCAACACATTGTCATCACGAAACTCTGGGCTATACATAAACACCCCACTGGCATCGATATAAGCATGTGAGCTATCAATATGACGCACTCGAGTACCTAAATCATTGGCATACAACTGATAGCTGACATTAACTGCAGTCGGTTTTGACAAATTCACTTGCCATTCCCCCGTCTCAGTACGCTGCCATGGTAACGCTTGGCCCTGTTCATCTGTTGCTGTAAATGAGCGAACCCCATCAGCTAACGGCAGCACTGCATATTTTCCCGTACGCCAAACGGGTAAATTGACCGTTAAATTCTCAGCTGAAGATGTAGGGAAACTAACATTCACTTGGGCTAAATGGTGCTGTGGCTGAGTCAAATCGATTTGGTAACTAACTTGGGCAAGGCTGCTGGCGCTAAAAAGTAAGCTGGCAGATAAAATAGTCAATTTTTTGGCTTTCACTCTCGATTCCTTCTGTTATTATTCTTGTTATGTTTTTAAGGACTTGTAATTAAATTTCTTCCCTTAAGGCGCGCAGTATAACAAGTACAGTGAGTTCACTCACCTAGTAACAATAAAAGCTTACAAAAATTATAATAAGGTTGCTCATTCTTCATGCGAAAACTCATCAGTGGTTTACTCAGCTTAATATTACTGTCGGCCTTTCCTGTTGTTGCGGATACCTTTATCGAAGCTGAAATTGAGTTTAATGAACGCCCAGTTCAGTTGTTTGAGCAACTGCAGAAAAAAACCAACTTCCCATTATCATTTAACAACCGCCAGCAATTTGAACAACTGGCTGAAGAGTTAAAATACCAACCTAAGCAATTACAAAGAGATTTAGCGACCCTAGCAAGATTATATTTACAATCAACCATCACAGCCCCTAATGAAGTCAGTCATGCCCGCTTATTAACCAGGCAACTTGAATCAATCGCTATTAGCCCGCTAGATGAAGCAAAAATTTTACTCTTAGAAGGAAGAATAAGAGGAAGAGAGGATCAGCAATATCAGCAAAGTATCATTCTGTTCAAAGAGGCATTAAACAAAATAGCCTCACTCAACGACAGCGAAGCCATGACCTTTAAATTTGTGTTACAAGGTTATTTAAGCATCATGAATAGCTTGCTAAAACAAGATACCCAAGCCATGTATCACTACAAACAGTATCGTGACCTTGCCTACCAAATGCGGGTGGATTATTTCATTGCCCAAGCTGAAACCGCTTTAGGTAAGTTCTATGTTAATAAGCAGCAACTGGCGAAGGCATTACAGCACTATAACGAAGCATTTCGTATTACCAGTCGATTAGACACCCCAGTGCTACATGCACACACTCAATTTCAGTTATCACGATTATATCGAGATCTAGGCCAATGGGATGAAGCCCTAAAAAATGCCAACAATGCCGCCATTAGTTTTCAGCAGCTAGGACAACAAGCCTTCCAATCAAAGGCCCTGACAGTCATAGCCATGGTTTATGGCATGCAAAAACAATGGAATAAAGCTATTGATTACTACCTTAATGCCCAACAAATTGATCAACAAAATGGTCATCTCATTGGTCAAGCCCTTAACTTTCATAATATCGGCGAAGCCTACTTTTATTTAGATGATTATCAGTCATCCCTCAATTACTTGACCATGGCCAATGAAATTTTTAAAGCCAGAAAGGTATTACACTACTTAGTGTATAACGAGTTATTGTTTGCTCAGGTAAGCTCAAAACAGCAGCAATGGCAGCAAACCATTACACATGCTGAGGCAGCGCTAGAGATAGCAGAATCAAAACAACTGATTGATGCCCAAAAAGAAGCCTTAGAATACCTTTCCGTTGCTTATCGTAAAGTGGATGACATTTCCTCTACCCTTGAGGTAATGGATAAAATGGTTGCCATTAGCCAAAGTGAACAAGAGTCACCAGTCAATGACATGGTTCATTCAAGCTTAAACGAAGAAAAATTCAAATTAGAAATTAGAAATTTACAGCAAAAACTCACTCACTACATGGGTGATAACAAGGACCAGCAAAAGGCTATTATAATCCTGTTTGCGGTGATATTTATCTTTGCCTTTTTATGGTTTGTCAGCCTAAAAAAATTAAATCGTGCCAAACAAACCTGCCAAACCTTACGACAGTTATCCGTACAAGAACCACTGACACAACTGAATGGTTACCAGGCCTTAATTAATTTACTTTCAAGTGCCCGTTCACCCAAAACGCTGGCTTTAGTGAATATACGCGCCCTGGCTGATATTGATATTGATCTGGGTTTATCTGAATATAAGGCGATTACAGTATCCCTTAGTAAACAATTAGAACTGGATTTACATTGTGAAGTGTTCATCATCAAGCCGGGTGAATTTGGCTTATGTTTCTCAGACGAGTTATCAGCCCAGCAAACATTAACCAACTTACAAGCACAGCTAGCTGCAATCACCATTGCCAATAAAAGCAATATACCTAATTTTTCAGATATTAGTGAGCAGCCATTACACGCCATTATGGGCCACGTTAACTTGCCATTACTGGCCAATCCGGATGTAAGATTAACGGCACAATTACAATATGAAACGGTGCAATATGCCCTCGCGGCGGCAAAAAGCCTCAATGAGGATCAAACCTATGTCAGTATTCGCAGCTTAAATTTTGCCCCTGCGGCGATATTTTTTAAACCCTTGTATTTAAATTTAACCCATGCACTGCAAAGAGGCATAATTAGGGCTGAAACAAATCGTCAAGCTGCCGATATTAAGTGGCCAACCGGTTGAGTTAACAACTCACGTGATTTACGCTCAAATAACACACAAGTCAATGATATATATCAAAAAAGCAAACAAAAATTGTGTGTAAACAAGTAATTAGTGGTATTGTTATCCAATATAGTTAATTGGACTAATAACAAATTTATTTTTCTCAAGGAAGGCTTACAGCATGCAAGACTCTTCAGCAGCGGTGTCACAAGTTTCATTATTAAAACAAAAGCTCAACGCCGCTAAATTAGCTATCGAAGAAATTCATGATGATCGTAGTGAAAAATTACGCACCTTAATTCAATTTTTAGGACACTTAAGCTTAGCGTGCAAGGGCCAAAATCTTGAATTAGATAATCGCCTTGCCAAACTGAGACATCATTTACAGGGTTTTGAGCAAATAGATGAAGCCTTGCCTGAATTGGTGGGTATTGAGCGGTTATTAAAGGCACAATATAGCCAAACAATGACTAGCCTTGAAGAGAGTCGCAACAGCCTGTCCCGGGTGATCAGCCAGATTCAGCGGGTTGATTCTGCCCCTGATGAAATCAAAAAAGAAATTAATTACTTTAAAAAAGATCTTAATAAGCCGATCCATACCATTTGGGAATATATTCCTAAGGTGGAACAAGTTATCGGCTTTTACGAGCAAATTCTTCAGCAAAAGTTTGCCAATGCTGATGACCATGTCATTTTGCCTCAACACTTAATTTTAGCAAAAGAGTTAGCCCAAAAAATATCTGAGATAGAATTCAGAAAAGAGCAACGTGATCAAATTCTGGTCATGAAAGAAGTGCTTATGGGTGATATTAAGCTCAATACTTTACTTGAGTCATATCAAACAATACTGAGCTTTTTACTGAATAACATTGCCCGAGAAAAAACCGCCTCTCAGGATTTTCTGTATACCTTAAATGATGCGATTAGCATAGTTCGTGATGTGGTCAATAATACTGCAAACAATAACGAGCGTTCACAACAAATTAAAACTCAGCTTAATAAAGAAATTAACCTGCGGGTTGATAATGCTGACGGTATTGTCGATGACGTCGATGATATCATCGCGCTAAAAACTGAGCTGACCGTCCAACTTGCTTCATTACGAGATGCATTAAACCGTAAAGAAGCCCTTGAAACTCGTGAGCAATCACTGCTACGTAAATCCGTTGAGTCGATGAAAAAAGAGCTAAGCTCTATTACTAAAGAAGCCAACAGCTACAAAGAAAAACTGTTTGAGCATCAAAAACTCAACCTATTAGACCCATTAACCCAACTGCCAAATCGTGCTGCATTAGAAGATAGAATGGAGCAAGAGTATAGAAACCATAAACGCTTTAATAGTCCATTATGGGTGGCGGTAACTGATATTGATTACTTTAAGACAGTCAATGACAGTTTTGGTCATAGTACCGGTGATAAAACCCTGCAAGTCATTTCCATGGCGCTAAAAAACTCCCTTAGAGAAAGTGAGTTTGTTGCCCGTTATGGCGGCGAAGAATTTGTTTTATTGCTACCAGATGTCAATGAAGAGCATATTGGTCTATTGTTAAATCGGGTCAAAGATAAAATTAAGAATATTCCATTTAAGTTTAAAAATCAGAGAATTACTGTGACATTATCCATAGGTGCAGCTCAGGTCATGGAAAACGAACGTATCGAAGAAACCTTTGAACGTGCTGATGCTGCACTTTATAAAGCCAAAAATAATGGTCGAGATAGAGTTGTAATCGATATCTAGTATCTACTGCAACTCTACCAAGGAGTTGCATATGATAATAAAGATCAGCCCTAGAGGCAGCTTAGATCAACTTTCGCAAATGGAGGTTGATCGCCTCAAGCAAAGTGCTAAAAATGAGTTATACCAACTACTGCGAAACTGCTCACTGGCAGTGCTTGCCTCCGGTTTAAAAAGTGATAATTCTGACGCTTTATTCAAGCGCTACGCCAATTTTCATATCAATGTGCTGCAACGTGAACGCGGCTTATTACTAGAGCTCATCAACCCGCCAACACAAGCCTTCGTTGATGGTGAAATCATTGCAGGGATCCAAGAACATCTTTTTGCTGTGCTTCGCGATATCGTCTATATCGACAATAAATATGACAATCTAAAGCACATCAATCTCACCAATGCCAGCCACATTACCAATGTGGTATTTGATATCTTGCGTAATGCCAGAGTCATTTCACCGATGATCGATCCTAATGTCATAGTGTGTTGGGGCGGACACAGCATTAACCCCATAGAGTATCAATACACCCGTGAAGTAGGCTATGAGTTGGGGTTAAGAGCGTTAGATATTTGCACCGGTTGTGGTCCAGGCGCAATGGAAGGCCCAATGAAAGGCGCCGCCATTGGTCATGCCAAACAGCGCATTAAAGATGCCCGCTATATTGGCTTAACCGAGCCCAGTATTATTGCTGCAGAGCCCCCGAATCAAATAGTCAATGAGCTGGTGATAATGCCAGATATCGAAAAACGCTTAGAGGCCTTTGTCCGTTTAGGCCATGGTATTGTTATCTTTCCCGGCGGCGCTGGCACCGCTGAAGAGCTGCTTTATATTTTGGGTATTTTGCTTAATCCCGCCAATGCCCAGCTGCCCTTTCCACTGATTTTAACCGGCCCTAAACAAAGTGCGGACTACTTCACTGAAATAGATGACTTTATCGGCGCTACCCTTGGTCAGCAGGCCCGAGATAAATACCAAATCATTATTGATGATCCTGTAAAGGTAGCGCAGCTGATGAAACAAGGCATGAGCGATGTAAAAGCCATGCGTAAACAACTTGGTGATGCTTACCAATACCAGTGGGCGCTGAAAATAGAACCTGAATTTCAACTGCCTTTTGAGCCAAATCACGAGGTCATGAAAAACCTGCACCTGTTTTTTCATCCGAACAAAGCTGAGTTAGCGGCCAGTTTACGGCGGGCGTTTTCAGGCATTGTTGCCGGTAATGTCAAAAGTGAGACCATTAAACTTATTGAAGACTTAGGTCCATTTGAGATAAGTGGTGATGAGCGGCTGATGACCATGATGGATAAACTGCTTGCTGCGTTCGTAACGCAACAAAGAATGAAACTGCCAGGCAGCGAATATACTCCTTGCTATCGCATCAATAATAAAAAATAGCACATGTTATATTGCTTTACTTTGCCGTCTACATCTTGCTTTTTAATCAAGTAGCGCTTAAATAGCCATTGATTCCACTGTTAAAAACAAGCCGTAAGGTTTAAGCTCAAGGACGGTTAATTTATAATTAAATCATACAGTGGCTCAATGTGAGCGACCTTACTGCAAACGAAAAGAAAACCATGAATAAATTACTCATTATCGATGGCCTTAATCTTGTTAGGCGTATTCATGCGGTATTGCCAGATGAAACGGATATCGTCAGTGTTAAAGAGCGCACACTGTCAGCATGTAAAAAATTACTTAAACATCACCAACCAACTCATGCCATTATGGTGTGGGACGGTGATGAAGAATCGTGGCGTAAACAGCTCTACCCTGATTATAAAAAAGGCCGTAAGCCTATGCCTATCGCTTTAAAGGCTGGCCTTGAAGATATCAAAACCGCTCTGGCCATTGAACATGTTCAATCCCATGATGCCATTTCAGAGGCCGATGATGTGATTGCCACCTTGGCCACTAAAATTGCTGAAAATAACGGTCAGGCCATCATAGTGTCAACCGACAAAGGGTTTGGGCAACTGATGCATAGCAATATTGTTATTTGGGATCATTTCAAGCAGCAATATTTTGATATAAAAGCCTTAGAGAAAAAGCTCGCCGTGCAGCAAAATCAAATTTTAGACTTTATCGCACTTGCGGGAGACGCGGGGAATAAAGTTCCTGGTATTACCGGTATTGGGCCAAAATCAGCAGCGGATTTATTAAACAAGTTTAGAAGCTTGGCAAACTTATACCAGTCACTGGATAATCTTGGTGCGAAACAAGCGCTAAAATTATCAGAGGGCAAAGAGATGGCAAGAATCAGTTATAAATTGGCGCAACTGCAATGCCATATGCCGCTAAACATTAACCTCAAGCAGTTTAGAGTAGTTAGCTAACCATTAATGAAGCAAGGAATCGCCTGATGAAATCTAAAGTGTCATATTTAATCGCAACCATCTTTATTGCATATGTCACTTTTGTTATTTTCGTTATATTTGTCTACGAGACTCGGCCAGAAGATCGCAGCTGGCAAGAACGCCAAGAGTTTAACCATAAAATGCTTAGCGAAATTATAATTGGCCAAACTATTGATAGCATTAGGCAACTAATGGGCCGAGCCGATTTTTCAGAGGCCAAAGCATCATCTGATGGCAGCTTTCAAATTATGTTTTACCGCACTCACCATGTCACCTCCGACGGTCAAACCACTAAAGATGAATGCACGCCGCTGTTATTTAAAGATGGTGAGCTGATTGCTTGGGGGCAAGAAACCTATGAGCAATTTCTGCAAATACCGATTATCGCTATCGCACCTCAAACTGAAACCGATCTTAACGCGATACAAACCAGTCCAATTCCCGCAGAGCAAGGCATAGAAACAACAATAACTTCAGAACAGTAACCGCTCAGCTGAACCCATAAAAAATGCCACTGTATATCGCTATCAGTGGCATTTTTAGTTCAATATTAGATTGAATTGTAATCGTTAATCTTGGTTATATTCTCGATACGCCTCACCTTCTTTTAACCACTTAGGCGCTGCAACGCCTTTTAAATAATGGTCAAAATACTGCTTCATTCGAATGGTGTAATCTAGTTTATTAGGGTACTTTTTCAAATGATGTGGTTCATCTTCATATTGTAAAAACACCACATCTTTACCGGTTCTGCGCATGGCAAGATATAGCTCCACGCCTTGCTCCCACGGCACCGCATCATCTTTATCACCAAACATAATCATCATTGGAGTTTGAATGCGTTCAGCATAAAACACCGGTGAGTTTTCAATGTACTTTTGCGGCGACTTAAACAAACTTTCAGCAATTCGGCTTTGACCTGTTTCATACTGAAATTGTCGAGCAAGGCCAGAGCCATGACGAATGCCGCTATAAGCACTAGTCATGTTCGACACGGGCGCACCGGTAACCGCTGCTTTAAAGATATTGGTTTGGGTCACAGCGAAAGCGGTTTGATAACCGCCCCATGAATGGCCTTGAATACCAATGGCATCTGGGTCGGCAACGCCCATATCAATGATTTTTTGAACGCCAGCAGTTAATGCCTTTACTGACGAGATCCCCGGGTAACCTACTTCAAAACGAATGTCAGGTAAGAAAATGGCATAGCCATTATCTGCATACCAAGCAAAGTTTGGTCGATGATTAATTGCCATATGCGGGAATGAATGCAAACGATCGCTCATAAAGCGATAGAAATACACCATAACCGGATACTGTTTACCGGCTTGATAATTCGTGGGCTTAATCAGTACGCCATCAGCTGGGCGGCCATCACCATCACGCCAACGCACCAATTCTGCAGCGCCCCAATTAAAATCATCTCGCTGACTATCTAAGTCAGTTTGTTGGCTGGCTTCATTAGGCGTATTCACACTTGAGGTGTATAAATCAGGGTAAAGATCATAACGCTGCTTAGAAAACACCATAGTGTCGCTATTTTTACTGCGGGCAAGTACCGTCAATTTTGCCTCGGTTTCAAGTTGCAACGTCACTCCTGGGACGCCAACAGTGGCGCGATAAAAACTGTCAGCTTTGGTGTGTTCATTATAACCGTGCAATAGCAGCGCTTGCTGCTGCTCAATGACAGCAGGCATATCTGACGTTGCATATAACCCTGCCAATCTAAACTGCTGACGATTTTTACGTCCTTCACCCGCAGACAACATAAAGCCGTCAAACGATGAGCTGCTAAATTGCCACACATCATATTTGTCATAGCCAATAATGCCTGAATCATCGGCTAGCCAAGGCCCTAAGCCATAACTTGGCGCATTACTGGGATAATCATGGTCTTCATTTGCAAAGCTAATAGCGATATCTTTGGTTAAACTGTGTTTTCTGGCATTAGCAATATCATACAAAAACAGTCCGCCTTGTTGATAATACGCCACAAAACGCCCATTAGGAGACAAGCTTGGCATTTCACTTGAGGCATGTTGAGTTAAAATTTGCAGCTTACGGCCAGTATTTAAATCCACTAGATAGACATCTTGATAAAAACCTGCCCAGGTGATCATTTTTTGATAAGGCACATCTGAGGTAGCTAATAAATAACGCTTTTGTTCACCATAGTGCACATCCGGTACGGCTTTATCCGCCAGTTGCACTATACGGTTAGCATTAACGTGCATCACAGCAAGATAAGTGCGCTTTAACTCTTTGGCATATTGTTTTACTTCATGAGGTTTTATTTTTGGGTCGTCACCATGCCACACTTTTAAATCACGAAGTCCGGTAACAATTTGTTGGTCAAATAAATCGGCTTCAGACTCTATTGATGCCAGTGTCAGGGCTTTATCTACTTGCGGTACGCGGCCAATAAATAGCCTTAAGCTATCTTCAGAAAAGAAAATTTTTGAATGCTGATTCAAAGTCCAGTCATCATCTGTTGGCACCTGTTTGAGCTTAAGAGACTCTAGAGCCAAAAGCTTCAGTTGATACTCTCGCTCATCACGCTCTACACTTGCATCCCCTTGGGTAAAGCCAAGCCAGTTGCCATCATCAGATAAACTCAGCTCTGCCACTTGATAACCGTCTGACTTATAAACTTGCGTTAGAGTATTAGTGATTAAATCGACCTTTTTAATCACATGCTGCTTGGCAGCAATATCATTAATGGCAACCACAAATTGGTTACCTGAGCGGTCAAAGTTAAATTGAGTAACATGGTCAAACTCCTGAAAAGTATTGGTGGCGAGTTGAATGAGCTTAAAACCACTGCCTTTATCTGCGCCATTAATGCTCGTTTCTTCAGCGTCCTCTTTGCCATCTTCTTTAGTGTCATCAATATCAAACCAAACCGCTAAATAATCACCTTTGGTACTAAACTCAGCTTGTTTAACCCGCTTAAACTGTTGCTGGTTACCTGTTTTGGTATTCAGTAAGCTAAGCCCTGCACTAAGCTCAGACTTTTTGAGGGTTTCTTTTTCTAATAAGCTCGGCGCAATAGTGGCAATCACATAATCACCATTTGCGCTGACTTTAACATCAGAGCCACCATCAATTTGATACTGCTTTTGTGTAGCCACTTGATTGACTAAAGCGCGGCTATTACCGCGATCTGGCATAGCCTCAACCGCTAACACTGTGCCATTTTCAGAGATAACGGGAGTCTGTAAGGTCTCAAAGCGCATAATATCATCGAGCAATAACGGCTTAATGTTGTCAGCTGATATGGCTGACATTGACACTGCTAACAGAGTCAATGGAATAAGGTTACGTAACTTCAAATCTTCCTCGTTATTGTTGTTATGGAATGAAATACAGTTCAGCTAAATTCATTAACTGAAAACATAATTGAAATTTAATAAAGCATTGTTGAAAATATCACCGCAATTTAATTAATGACCTTTCAGACTAAACTGTGCCAAGTTATTTTTGCAGCCCCTTAGATTGTTAGTAGGCCCAAAGCTAGTAGACTGTAGTTAGTAGACCAAAGTCGTCTATTTAAAATCTGTCACCTGCTTATGCTATGCACGCGAAATAACTTTACAACCAACCTTTTATTAACAACTAAAGCTGATTTATGACGCGAAATAAGCCTTTCAATTACATGGTTGTGAATATCTTAAAGCAATCACCTGAGG
The DNA here is from genome assembly GCF_041469265.1 of Shewanella sp. 10N.286.51.B2. Classification (NCBI taxonomy): domain Bacteria; kingdom Pseudomonadati; phylum Pseudomonadota; class Gammaproteobacteria; order Alteromonadales; family Shewanellaceae; genus Shewanella; species Shewanella sp. 10N.286.51.B2. The sequence goes on along the minus strand of NZ_JBFRKH010000042.1, from coordinate 66,248 downwards.
ATTAGCTTAATTATTTAAAAAAATATGTGATTAAACTCACTAAAAACTGTAAAAAAAAATCTAAATTCGTTAAAATGCGCCGCAACAAAACCGTGAGTAAGTAGTCTTGTTAAGGTGTTGTAAACAATAACAAGAAAATGCAGTAACCACTAAGTGGAAGGACTATCCATGCCAAAACGTACTATAACCGTAATCCCAGGTGATGGGATTGGACCAAGCATTATCGATTCGGCTTTAAAAATTCTCGACAAGGCTGGTTGCGACTTTGAATATGAGTTTGCAGACGCCGGTTTAGCCGCATTAGAAAAGCAAGGTGAATTAGTACCTCAGCGTACCTTAGACCTTATCGAAAAAAACCGTATTACCCTTAAAGGGCCATTAACCACACCTGTCGGTGAAGGTTTTACCTCTATCAATGTAAGCCTACGTAAAAAATTCAGCTTATATGCTAACGTGCGCCCTGTACTTTCTTTTAAAGGTACTCAAGCACGTTATGACAACATTGATATCATCACAGTACGTGAAAACACTGAAGGTATGTATTCAGGCTTAGGCCAAAAAGTATCTGACGATGGCGCTACTGCTGAAGCGACCAGTATCATTACTCGTCAAGGTGCAGAGCATATTACCACTTTTGCTTATGAGCTAGCACGTAAAGAAAACCGTAAAAAAGTGACTATCGTTCATAAAGCCAACATCATGAAGTCAACTTCAGGTTTATTCTTGAAAGTGGCGCGTGAAGTGAGCCAGCGTTACCCAGATATCGAAACAGAAGAAATGATTGTGGATGCAACGTGTATGAAGTTGGTCATGAATCCAGAAAACTTTGATGTATTGGTAACAACTAACTTATTCGGTGACATTCTATCTGACTTATGTGCAGGTCTTGTTGGCGGCTTAGGTATGGCGCCTGGCGCAAACATCGGTAAAGATGCGGCAATTTTCGAAGCGGTTCATGGTAGCGCACCTGATATTGCAGGCAAAAATCTTGCAAATCCTACATCCGTGATTCTAGCCTCTATACAAATGCTGGAGTATTTAGGCATGGCTGACAAAGCGGAAATGATCCGCTCTGCAGTATCTGCTGTGATTGAAGAAGGCGACCGCACAACCCGCGATCTTGGTGGTACTCATGGTACAACTGACTTCACTCAAGCTGTTGTTGATCGTTTAGGATAAGCTTTATTACCCTTTTAGCTGAGTTATTGCAGCGCTAATAACTCTAGTTTTAATTAAAGGATAATAAAAAAGCCCTTAGTGATATTCACTAAGGGCTTTTTAATGCTTGTTTAAATTTCCAGCTAAATAGCTTAGTTAAACGCCCAAGCAGTATTAGGTTTAACCCATAAGTGAACTGTCACTTCATCACGATCATGATAAAGGTGCTTACACTGTAATTTAAAATCTGTGATGTCGTTTTCTTTTAAAATTTCAGCCATAGTATCTAAAATCTGTCTGACTTCTTTATAACGACTTTTCATTGGTAATTTAAGGTTAAAAATGGCTTCTTTAAACCAGCCATTAATCGCCCAAGCTTCAACGAGCTCAGCAACACGTGACGGTTTTTCTACCATGTCACACACTAACCAATAAATGTTTTTTCTTGGTGGTTCGAAACGAAAACCATCGGCGCGATAATGTTTAACCTGTCCAGTGTCCATTAACTTCTGATCCATAGGACCATTATCAACTGCGGCGACAAACATGCCACGACGTACTAGCTGATAAGTCCAGCCACCAGGACAAGCGCCTAAATCCACAGAATGAAGCCCTGAGCGGCAGCGGTCTTCTTGCTCTTCCTTTGTCAAGAATTGCCCAAAAGCCTCATCTAATTTCAAGCTTGAACGACTCGGAGCATCGGCAGCCATTTTAAGACGGGGAATGCCCATAAAATAAGGTGAGCTATTGTTTGATAATGAATAGCCGACATAAGCCGTACCCGGCGCTACAAAGCACACATGAATGATAGGTCTGCGGTCATTTTCTTGAGCTAATAATGCGCCAGACTTTTTCAGGCCTTGGCGTAAAGGCACAGTAAATTTGCGGCAAAAACCTGACAGTTCTTTAGCTTCATTGGTATCTGGAGTTTCAACTCGTAATTCTCCCGCTTTTGACACTTCACTTAAAGCAGCCACAATCGGTGATACTCTGTCTTTTTCAGGCAAATCTTTTATCAACTCACCAGCAGCAAACATTTGTCTTGCAAACACTAATGAATTTAACTCAATTTGCTTTGCCAGTTGCTCACCGCCGTTTTCTTCAAAACATTGGTAAATCACATAAGCATCATTGGTATTGGTTTTAACAAAGCCACCAATATTTAATTCAGCTGCACGCTGTTGAATTTCTGCAGCACAATCTTTCTCATAGCCTGCGCGGCAAAATATAAAGAGGTTTTTCATGATAAGCCTTAAGCTTCTATAACCATAACTGCTTCACAGTATGGTCGAAGGACAAAATAATGGGGGCATTATACTCAAAAATTATGCCGCTGTGTTAAATAGAAAAGGCAAACCGATAAAAGCAACAAAGCAGCAGATTTGATAAACAAGCTGCTGCTTTGAAATATTTGCCAAAGGTGACGCTAAGTTATTTCTGCTTAGTATGTTTTGCTATCCCAATGGCAAACAATGTCCAGCCAATCAGCATACAACCGCCGCCCATAGGGGTAATTGGCCCAATCCATTTGGCGCCAGTAAAGGCATATAAATACAATGAACCTGAAAATAATAAAATACCCACAAAGAATAAATAACCTGCCCAATCCAGCAGTTTTGAACTTATCCAGTGACCACTTAACGCTACGGCAATAATGGCAAAGGTGTGATAAAAGTGATAATCGACACCGAGTTTAAAAATCGCAACCAACTCAGGCGGGGCAATACTTTTTAACCCATGGGCACCAAAAGCCCCTAAAGCAACCGCTAAAAAACCACTGATTGCCGCTAACAGTAATAAACCTTGTCTCATTGATATCTCGCTTTATAGAAAATTAATCCACAATATCAGTAATAAACTGATCACATATGGTTAAGCAGTGCTTCAGATTAGCCTCTAATGTGGTTCCTGACGACTTACGTGGCTTAAAACTATGATCGCCATCGGTTATCCAGCTGACTTTGACTTGTTTATTTATATCCCACTGGGGTATTTCGCTTATACCGCCAAATTTATCCCGCTCACCTTGCACCACCATTAATGGTTTTAAGCCATTATTTAACGGCTCAAGTCTCGGCTCTCCGCCTTTTAATGGAACAAAGGGATAACCTAAGCAAATGCAGCCTTTAATTAAGGCGTTAACTGAAGCAGAGATCTCAACCTGCTCATCATTAATGATAAGTTCGTTATCGGTTAACAATGTCGCCGCCATTCTGCCACCCATTGATTTCCCCATTAACACAATGTTTTCGACCACAAGATCATTGTCTTCAATGGTTTGTTCAATGGAATTAAGTAGCCTAGTAAAATGCATTAACAGTTTAGGCGCTCTATCTGGCGGCCTTCTTTTGCCATCTTGCATATTGGCTTGCATATATAAGAAGTTAAAGCGCAATACTTGATAACCTTTAGCAACCAAGCCATTGGCGATATCGACCATAAACTCATGGTGCATATTAGCCCCAGCGCCATGGGCCAATACCACTAATGTTTTACTGGGGTCGCCCTGTAAGATTGATTCAATTTCTAAACTATCGTTTGTTACAGCTGGGCCTAGGGGGGTCATATCATTAGTTTCTTCGATTGTTAGTGACAACAGCATTAATTACTACGCTATGTGGTTAAGCTTGGGTAAGTTAGCCCTAGCCTGACAGTAATTCACTGCGAGACTCTTCAGCAAACATATCTACCATCCACTCTCTAAAGGCAGCGACTTTACCTAATTCAGAATGATTTTGCTGACACACTAAGTAATAAGCATCTTTGCTGACTAGCACCTCTGAGAACGGACACACCAAGCGGCCTGCTTTTATATCCGGCCTTGCGAGTACGCTGTAACCCAGCGCAATACCTTGGCCATGAGCGGCAGCTTGCAGTACTAACGATGAATGACTAAAGATGGGGCCAGAATTAACATTAATTTCACTAATTCCACATTGCCTAAACCATGCCTGCCAATCATGACGGCTAGAATCGTGCAGTAAGGTATGATTTTTTAAGTCGCTGGGTTTCTCTAATGGTTTAGGTCCATTAAGTAACAGCGGTGAACACACCGGAATGAGCACTTCATTACGCAATTTATCCGCTCTTAAGCCAGGCCAATTACCTTGGCCATAATAGATGGCCACATCTACATCATCAGTCAATGAGCCCGTTTCGCTGTCAACAGCTTTAATGCGTACATCAATATCGGGATTTTGCTCACTAAACTTAGCCAAACGCGGCACAAGCCATTGAATTGCAAAACTTGGTGACATACTTACCGTTAACGAACCAATGGCGCTTCGGGCTAATAATCGGTCGGTTGATTCACCTAATTGGATAAAAATATCTTTAATATCGAGGAAATAACTTTGACCTTCTTCGGTCAATAAAAGCGAACGATTTTTGCGGCGAAACAGCTTTAGGCCTAGAAAATCTTCTAATGCTTTAATTTGATGACTAACAGCAGCCTGAGTAACAAACAACTCTTCAGCGGCACGGGTAAAGCTCAAGTGCCTTGCTGCTGCTTCAAATGCTTTTACCGCGTTCAAAGGTGGCAATCTTCGCGACATAGTGATCCATCTCTCGTTTTTTAATTAGTTTTTCTAATGAATAGCGTTACATTTTGTCGTTTGTAAAGAACACTGTGTTCGGTTAAATTATGACCATCAGATTTATGATGAGTTGGACAACTTCTACGCAGTGTAAGGGTGTGTCCGCCAGTGTTAAGTCAGCCCGGAGGCGACCTTTATGTTCAATTTAAAATCATTAGCTACAGTAGCTTTACTTTCTTGTTTTGCTTTTACAGCTAGCGCAAATGAAGAAGGCATTGATATCAGCGACCTTCAAGCTTCAATAAACGCAGAGCTTCAACAAAGCATGTCAGAAATGCAAAGTAATGTTCAGGTTGATGTTAACAGCACTTTAGTTGCAGACAAAGAAGTTCAACAGCCAATCACTACCGCTGAAACGCGCACTGCTGATTAATTTACTGTAAAAACAGTAACAAAAAAACCGCATTGACCATTTAAATGGTAATGCGGTTTTTTTATGGGCTAAAATGACTGTCGCAGTTTCAATATGAAATACACATCACAGCCTGCAAAGCTTAAGTAGGAGCATCGACTAGCGATACTCCTTTTACGCCATTAAGGACGGTATACTTTAACGTTGCTGTGACCTTGCTCAGTCAGGTATAACGCTTGTAATTTACTCATTACGCCGCGATCACAGTAGAGTAAATAGGTTTTACTTTTATCTAAATCAGCAAATTGCGTTGCTAATTTAAAGAAAGGAATTTTTAAGATTTCAGTGCCATCAATGCTTAGTGGGTTTTGCTCTTCTTCATCTTGTGCTCTGATATCAATCACAACACTGCCAGCTTCAATTGCATCAACGGTTTCAGTTTCACTTACTGTGGTTTCAACTTTTTCAGCAATTTGCTTAATATCGATAACCACGGCATCTTCTACAATACGGTCAATTAAGTCTTCACTGAATTTAAGCTCTTCAGCTTCAATTTTTGCCAGTACAGCCTTAACGGTTGGCTTTTGCGAAATCACACCACAATATTCAGGAATCGCTTTAGCGAAATCTTCAGTACCAATTTGGCGACTTTCATTGATAATGTCTTGCTTATCCATGGTGATTAATGGACGTAAAATCAATAAATCCGTACAGCGGTCAATTACGTTTAAGTTGGTCAGAGTTTGGCTTGAAACTTGACCTAAACTCTCACCTGTAACCAAAGCTTGGATGTTGTACTTTTCAGCCATTTTAGTGGCGGCGCGCATCATCATACGCTTAAGAATAACGCCCATTTGACCGTTATCAATTTTTTCTAGAATCTCAGCAACCACTGGCTCAAATGGTACAGTCATAAAGCGCACTTTGTGTGACTCGCCATATTTCTGCCACAAATGATAAGCCACTTGCTTAACACCAATCTCATGCTGCGCGCCACCTAAGTTAAAGAAACAATAGTGAGTGCGGGCACCTTTTTTGATGAATTGATAGCTTGATACACCTGAATCAAATCCACCTGAGATAAGCGATAATACATCTTCTTGGGTCGCCATTGGGAAACCACCTAAACCGGGAATACGGCGCACAACCATATACAGTTTTTCATGGTCAATTTCTAAATTAACCGTCATATCTGGATTTTTTAATTTCACACCCACAGCATCTGTGTGCTGGTTTAAACCGCCACCAACGTAACGCTCAACTTCAATTGAATTAAAGTCATGCTTACCAGTACGTTTAACGCGAACACAGAAGGTTTTACCTGCCAATTGCTCTTTATAAACTGGGAGTACTTGCTGGTAGATATCATCCATTGACTCAAAACTGTATTCATCAACTTGAACAACATGAGCAATACCAGGAATACATTCTAAACGCTCAGCAATGGCGTTAATGCGCGTTTGTTCATCGCTGTTGACGTGGATCATAATGCGATCCCATTGACGTTGTACTTTTACTTCGTCATCAACTTTTTTAAGTACATTTCGAATGTTGGTCTCAAGAATTTTAGTAAAACGCATACGAACAGTTTTACTTTTCATCATGATTTCTGGGTATAGCTTTACAATAAACTTCATTGGATTTCCGCGGCAACTGATTTGGATGTTCACTTTTACGACTACGGATTGCGTTGATATTCAGCGCAAAATCAACTCATAAAAGTCAAAAATAATAATGGCTGGAAATTAACCAGCCAACAAAGGCGGGATTATAGCAAAAACTGTCTATATACCAAACACAATAAATTTTATTACACACAATCTTTGAGCTTAGGTGCTAAGGCTGTCATTAAATCTAAATAAAATTAGCAGCCTAAGCAATACTGCAACACAGCGTCAGTGAAACGGCGTTGCGATTACTGGCTATACAGCGCTATTTAAAGCCGATAAAAAGCCGCTTAAGGACTAAGCGGCTAATCTCATCTTATATAAAGAGCGCGTTTCTATGGCTGCTGTGATTGTGGCGCGAGTACTTCTATCTCAGCAGACTCTTTCGCCTTGCCTTGTTCAATAGCAATTTCAACTCGGCGATTACGGCTACGGTTTTTAGCAGAGTCGTTAGCCACTAATGGCGCATTAGATGCCATACCCACCACCCGCATTCTGCTGTCATCAAAGCCTGTCACTTTGGCCAGTTCATGGGCTACTGAGACTGCGCGTTTACTGGATAAGTCCCAATTAGAACTGTAAAGCTCATTGCTAATGTGCATGCCATCGGTATGACCTGATACTGTAATAATGCCGGGAACATCTTTTAATAAGTCACCAATTGAGCGAATAACAGGTTTAAATCTTGGCTGTAAAAAGCCTGAACCCGATGCAAAAGAGCCTTTTTCGCGGATCCGGATAATAATCTGTTGCCCTAATGATTCAATTTCGATGGCGCCATCAACAATTTCCTCATTGAGTTTTTCGGCCATTTTTTTCACTTGGTCGTTAATATTTTCTTGCTCAGACTTCGCTTGGGCTTGCTGAGCCTGTGCTTGTTGCTGGGCCGTCGCTTGAGCATTACCGCCGCGATTATCCCCTTGCTGTTTTTGCACGTCGCCCGCACTGGCATCGTCGCCTGCTTGATACTCAATGGTTTGCTCTGTCATCTCATTGGTTTGCTGATTGATAATTTCAATAGGGGTAGGGTCCGGTTTTCCCGGCCGAAACTCTAACGCAATCACCGAGGTGCCTTTAGGAATATCTTTAACTTCAACTTTATTTTGCACCCCGAAGGCATACTTCATCGAACCGGCAATTTGCTTAAACTTCATCACGTCCATTTCAGAGAACGCCAGCAGCAAAACAAAAAAGCACATCAATAACGACATAAGATCAGCAAAGGTGGCTAGCCATAACGGCGCGCCGGGTGGTGGACAATCACACTTGGCTTTTTTAGCCATGAGCTACTCTCCGTCCGTGGTATCGATTTGACGTTGTTTTTCACCTAGATAATTTTTCAGGAAACCTTCGATAACACGTGGGTTCTGACCATCTTGAATCGCCAAGACCGCATCCATAATCAAATTGCGGTTAAGTAACTCTTCACTCATACGTAATTGCAATTTATCAGCAATCGGGAGCGCCACCATATTAGCGATAATCGCGCCATAAAGCGTGGTTAATAATGCCACCGCCATTGCCGGGCCAATTGATTTAGGGTCATCCATATTCGATAGCATGGCCACTAAACCAATCAAGGTACCAATCATGCCCATGGCTGGGGCCACATCACCTAAGGATTTAAAAATGCCAATGCCGGTTTTATGCCTTTCCTCGGTCAGGGCAATATCTTTTTCTAAGGCTTCACGCACCACATCACCATCATGGCCATCCACTAACATGTCGACCGCTTTTTGCATAAAACTGTTACCGATCTGCGCTTCTTCTAATGCTAAAAAGCCCCCTTTACGGGCTGCATCAGCCATATTCACTGATTGGTCAATTAACTCCTCAGGCTTATCAATTTTAAACATGAAAGCTTTAGCGCCAATTTTTACCGCGCCTAAAAATTGCTTAAGATTATATTTCATCATCACAACGAAAAGAGAACCAATAAGCACAATCATCACCGATGGCGCATCAATAAAAATCGAAATCCCACCACTGTTCACCATAGAACCAATAATAAAAGCGAAGGCGCCTATTAAACCTATTAGGGTTGCTAAATCCACAATTTCTCCTTGAGCGCAGTCTTAATAATGCTGCCTTACTTCTATGAATACCAATGTAACACTCTGAGCTATTGGGACAAATGTTCAAACGAACAAAAAAAACTCATACAGTGACACTTTCATCGATTAATTGGCTGGTTTATCAAAAAAGCATCAAAAAATGCTATTACGACTACCATTATTACTACCATGGATTTCAAACTTCGCTTAAAGCGACCGCTTGACACTGGTATTCATTATCTATATCGGTCAAACTTAGCCCAAGTTTAGGAATATTTTATGAATTATATAAATATTCAGTCACAAAGCGTGCTATTGAGCAAATAAACAACGACTGAATTTGACCCTTAGCGCGGCCTGATATACCTTGTCCCCGCATAATAGAAGGAATAAGAATTGTGGCAAAAAAACCTGAGAATCTAAGTTTTGAAGAATCCTTATCGGAGCTTGAAAACATTGTTGCAGATCTTGAGCAAGGTGAAGTCACTTTAGATAATGCCCTTAAACAATTTGAGCGCGGCATTAAGCTAGTGCGCCAGAGCCAATCTAAGCTAGAACAGGCTCAACAAAAAGTTTCCATCTTATTAAATGAAGACGATACCAACCTCAGCCCATTTACCGTTGAAGGCGAATAAGTGTGTTAGCCCAGTCAATTGAACAATACCAACAACGCGTGAACCAAGTTTTAGCAACTAAACTTGCCCAGCTTGATGACGCTGCCCCTATATTAAAAGCCGCAATGACCCACGGCGCCTTATTGGGCGGCAAACGCATTCGACCTTTTATGGTTTATAGCATTGGTGAAATGTTAGGTGCTGATTTAAAGCAGCTTGATAACGCCGCAGCCGCTATCGAATGTATTCATGCCTACTCATTAATCCATGATGATTTACCTGCCATGGACGATGATGCCCTGCGCCGCGGCCAGCCAACGGTGCATATTGCTTTTGATGAAGCCAGCGCTATCCTTGCAGGCGATGCCCTGCAAACCTTAGCCTTTGAACTTATTTGCGAGCCTAATGAGAGCATTAGCGCCTCTCAGCAACTTGCTATGGTAACCGCTTTAGCTAAAGCATCGGGTTATAGTGGTATGTGCGGCGGACAAGCTATTGATCTAGGCGCCACCAATAAGCGTATAGACCTTGAGCAGCTAACCCTGTTACATAATAAAAAAACCGGTGCCTTAATTAGCTGCGCTGCAGAACTTGCCTTAATCGCGGCATCAGCATCAAGCCTAGACCAACAAATTATCAGAGACTTTGCCGCCAATATTGGCTTAGCCTTTCAAGTACAAGATGACATTTTAGACATCATTGCCAGCACTGAAGAATTAGGTAAACCCCAAGGCAGTGATCAAGAGTCCAATAAAAGCACATTTCCTAAATTATTAGGGCTTAAGGGTGCAAATGAATGCGCCGAGCAACTAATTAACGATGCACTATCAGCGCTGGCAAAATTGACCTACAATAGCCAGTTAATTGCAGACTTCGCCCGCTATATCATTGCGCGAAGAATATAAAGAGACAGTTTACCGCCATATGAGTTTCGATAATTCTCAATTTCCGGTATTAGCTCAAGCTAATACCCCTGACGATTTGAAAAAGCTGCCGCAAGGCATGCTGCCACAGTTATCCGATGAATTAAGACAGTTTTTGCTTAAATCAGTCAGTAACTCAAGTGGCCATTTTGCTTCAGGCCTTGGTACTGTTGAATTAACAGTAGCACTTCATTATGTCTATAATACGCCTTTTGACCGCGTAGTATGGGATGTAGGCCACCAAGCTTACCCCCATAAAATTCTCACTGGTCGTCGTGACAGAATGCATACCATTCGTCAAAAGAACGGTTTACACCCTTTCCCATGGCGTGAAGAAAGTGAGTACGACACCTTTAGTGTCGGGCATTCTGGTACCTCTGTTAGTGCAGCATTAGCCATGGCTGTGGCTGCAGAAAAAGAGCAGAAAAATCGTAAAGTCGTGGCCGTTATCGGTGATGGTGCGATGACCGGCGGTATGGTGTTTGAGGCCATGAACCATGCAGGCGATCTGCACAATGACATGTTAGTGGTGTTAAATGACAATGAAATGTCTATCTCAGAAAATGTCGGCGCACTGAATAACCATTTAGCCCAACTAATGTCAGGCCGCTTCTACACCACCATTCGTGAAAGCAGCAAAAAAGTGCTCAAAGGTATGCCTGTCATTAAAGAAATGGCAAAGCGTACTGAAGAACACCTTAAAGGTATGGTCGTACCTGGAACCTTATTTGAAGAACTAGGTTTTAACTATATTGGCCCGATTGATGGTCATGATGTTGATTCATTAGTTGAAACCCTGCGTAATATGCGCGATTTAAAGGGCCCGCAAATCCTGCATATCATGACTAAAAAAGGTCGTGGATATGAGCCTGCTGAAAAAGATCCTATCGGTTGGCATGCAGTGCCTAAATTCGACCACACTCAATTTAGAAAGCCGAAAACAAAACCAAGTTCACCGACATTTTCGCAAATTTTCGGTAAGTGGTTATGTGATGTTGCTGAAAAAGATGACAAGTTACTCGCCATTACACCAGCCATGCGTGAAGGCTCGGGCATGGTTGAGTTTTCACAGCGTTTTCCAAACCAGTATTTTGATGCCGCGATTGCTGAGCAACACGCGGTCACCTTAGGTGCTGGTTTTGCGTGTGAAGGCTACTCAGCTGTTGTCGCTATCTATTCAACTTTCTTGCAGCGTGGTTACGATCAGTTAATTCACGATGTAGCTCTACAGCGCTTACCTGTGTTATTTGCTATCGATCGCGGTGGTATTGTTGGCGCTGATGGCCCAACTCACCAAGGTGCTTTTGATTTAAGCTTCCTGCGTTGTGTTCCCAATATGGTCGTTATGGCACCATCTGATGAAGATGAATGTCGCCAAATGCTCTATACCGGTTATCGCTATAAAGATGGCCCTACGGCGGTTCGCTACCCTCGTGGTTGTGCGACAGGTATTGAACCAACTGAAGAAATGACTCCTATTGCGATTGGTAAAGGCTTGGTTAAACGTCAAAGCCAACAGCAGACGCAACGTGTAGCCATTGTTAACTTTGGTACTACTCTTGCTGCAGCGCTTGAAGCCGCTGAGACGCTCGATGCCACCGTTGCCGATATGCGCTTTGTTAAGCCATTAGATTTAACCCTGCTCGCTGAGCTTGCTCATAGTCATGACGTGATTGTCACCGTTGAAGAAAATGCCATTATGGGCGGTGCGGGTAGCGGCGTCATTGAAGCGCTGCATCAAATGAAAATCTTAAAGCCTGTGCTGCAAATTGGCTTACCTGATGAATTTATCAAGCATGGTGGACCGGATGAAATCATCCAAGAGCTTAAATTAGATGGTGCGGGTGTTTTAGCCCAAATCCAAGACTATTTAAGTTAACCGCCTCAGGGAGTTAAGCCAATTTGATTGGCGCTACTAAAAATCACAAAAAAGGACTGCATTGGCAGTCCTTTTTATTAACTCTTTATTACTAACTATTGCTTTGCCAACCCTTTGCTTATTGATTGGCAAACCAAGAAGTCAGTTTTCAATTGTTATGCATTACGCTTGTGTATCAACACTTGCGCCACCTTGAGACACCATAACCATCGCAGGGCGAAGTACACGGTCTTTTAAGATGTAACCTTTTTGCATAACTAGCATCACGGTATCTTTAGGGTATTCTGCACTTGGCTGCATACCGATAGCTTGATGATGATTTGGATTAAATGCTTCACCTAATGGATTAACAAGCACTACGCCATTTTTCTCAACTGCTGCCATTAACCCTTTCATGGTCAATTCAACACCTTCAGCAATCGCTTTAGTTGCTTCATCTTCAGCATCAACACCAGCAAGTGCACGTTCCATATTATCTAATACAGGCAAAAGCTCATTCACGAACTTTTCTAATGCGAAGGCACGGGCTTTTTCAACATCTTTTGCTGCACGAGCGCGGATGTTTGCCGTTTCAGCAGCGGCGCGAATTTCAACATCTTTACGCTCAGCTAAGGCTGCTTGAGTTTCAGCAAGTTGTTGCTCTAATGCTTCAATTTTAAGGTTAGCTTGAGTTAACGCATCAACTTCGGTGGCCTCTTCTGCTGCGACTTCAGTTTCCGTTTCATTGACGACTTCTGCATCAATGATCTCTTGATCTACTTTGTTTGACTCGTTGCTCATTTTCACTCCAGCTAAAAATGCTTTGTTTCTGATTACTATGGGCATATTATGGGGATCATTTTCTTCGTTTCAAGCCTTTGTGCAAATCAAATACTAATATGACTAAAAAGTTTCAAACAATCGGCCTCATTGGCAAGCCACATCATCAAGGTACCAATCGCACTTTAAAGCGTTTGCATCATTGGCTTTCCATGCAAGGCTTCGACATATTAGCCGAAGAGCGAGTGGCTTCTGAGTTAAAAGTTGAAGTGGAATCTGTTGATTTAACTGAATTAGGTGAGCGCTGCGATCTCGCTATTGTCGTCGGTGGTGACGGTAATATGCTCGGCGCCGCGCGGGTATTGTCTCGCTTTGACATTGGGGTTATTGGGGTTAACCGTGGCAACCTTGGTTTTTTAACGGATTTACCACCCGATAACTTTGAAGAATCACTTTCTAAGGTACTTGAAGGCGAATACGATACAGAGAACCGCTTTTTGCTAGAGGCTGAAGTGCATCGTCATGGGATTTTAAAAGCCAGTAACTCTGCGGTTAACGAAGCGGTATTGCATCCGGGTAAAGTGGCGCACATGATCCAGTTTGAGGTCTATATTGATGAGCAATTCATGTATAGCCAACGCGCCGATGGCATGATTGTATCAACCCCAACGGGCTCAACAGCTTATGCCTTGTCTGCTGGCGGCTCAATTTTAACCCCTAACCTGCAAGCATTAATTTTAGTGCCTATGTTCCCTCATACACTATCGTCTCGCCCTATTGTGGTGGATGCATGTAGCACCATAAAATTAGTGGTATCACCGGATAACGGCGAGAACTTAGAAGTCAGCTGTGATGGTCACGTTGATTTAGCTGTGTTGCCTGGGGATGAAATTTTTATTCGCCGTAGCAATAATCATTTAAGAATGATCCACCCTAAAGGCCACAATTACTTTGATGTTTTGCGCGCTAAATTGGGCTGGGGCAGCAAACTGTTTTAAGGGCTAATGTTAGCTGCAGTGGTTGAAAATAACTGATGCTTTAGTAACTGTTGTTACTTTAGTAGCAGTTGTTTTAGGAAAAAATTTAACAACAACCACTGTGATCTAGCCCGTCTAAGCCATGTCACTCAAGCAATTGAGGATTTGCTCTGTTAATAATGCCTCTGATAACGGGTTTAAGCTAATTATCTCTAATCTTGAGTCCATGGCTTCATCAAGCTCGTTAATCGACAGCCTGCCATCGACAGCATTAAAAGCGCCAATGCCTTCTTCTGTGATCATTACCGCTTTTATGCGTAGCACCTCATTAAGTAAGCCGTCACACCAGGCAACTAACTTATCAAAGTCAAAACAATGCTCGGCGCTAAAAATCCAGCCAATACTATGCGCTCCTTGCGCTTGATTTAACTTGGTTATAAAACCTTGGCCATTGAACTTATCATCAACCACAGCAGCATTTGAGTCAAACAGTGATTGGCTAGGCTTGGTCACTGACTTGGCTAAATAAGATGCTTGAGTGCTTGAACTGCTGAGACTAATGGCTCGCGGCTTTATCAACTCCCAATAAACATGATTAAGCACATCAGCTGTGTTAGAGGTAATACACAGTTTTTTATCATTAGCTAAGTAAGCTGACAAAGAGGCAAAATCATCTTGCTGATATAAATCGGCCTTGCTGGCGTAAATCACTTCTGCAATGTCTATTTGCTGATTAAAGTTACTATTTTCAGTGTAGCGAGTGTCTTTGAGCTTGCGCGCATCAACCACACATAAGGTTTGATTTAACTGCAATACTTGCTGATTAAACTCATTGGTCAGTACCTTGAGTATTTCAGCAGGATGGCCAAGTCCAGTTGGTTCAATTAACAATCTATCTGGCTTAGCTTTTTGAATAATTTGATTAATCGCCACTTGCATCGGTACGCCTGCAGCGCAACATAAGCAGCCACCAGCAACTTCTTTTATGACCACTTGTTCGGATGAGTTGCAGCCAGTTATCAGGCTCGCATCAATACCCACTTCGCCAAACTCATTAACTAGCACAGCCCAAATTTCACCCTTGGGTTTGATTGCCAGTAACGACACAATTAAGCTGGTTTTACCTGCCCCTAAAAAGCCGGTAATGAGGTTAGTATTAATGCGTTTACGGATCACCTGATAAATTCCACTAAATAACTAAATTAAACCCATGTAAATAATAAGCATTGTGATTATTATTTTTTAGCGTACTTGCCTTGTCTAGTCGGCTTAGCGTTCCCATCAGCACGACTACCTTTACCAGCAGGGCCACTTTTAGCTGCGCCGCCGCGATTTCGGTTGCCACCTTGGCGTTTATGTTTAAACAGCTTTTTAGGTTTTTCAGCATCGACTTCTCTATATCGAGCCGGTAATGGCGCGCCAAGTTCATAACCGGGTAACACTACCACAGGTATTGAGGTGCTAATGAGTGCTTCAATGTCTTCTAACAGCTCCATTTCATTTTGTGCGACCAATGAAATGGCCTGACCGGTTAAGCCTGCGCGGCCCGTACGGCCAATACGGTGAACATAATCTTCAGGCTCTGGGGGTAATTCAAAATTAATCACTAATGGTAAAGCTTCAATATCTAGACCCCTTGCGGCGAGATCGGTCGCTATCATGACGCGCAGCTTACCCGTCTTAAACTCTTCTAAAGCACGGTTGCGAGCGCCTTGAGTTTTGTCACCATGAAATACGGCAGCTTTAATACCATCTAACTTAAACTCTTTAAGTAAGTGCTCAGCCGTTTCTTTTAGGCTGGTAAATACCATCACCTGTTGCCAGTTATTACGGCCAATCAGCTCTGACAGTAACTCTGCTTTACGGCGTTTATCTACTTGATATACCGATTGGGTTACCGTTTCAGCAGGTTTTTGATTCGATATATGCACATACTCGGCATTTTTGAGCATTTTTGCCGCTAAGCTTTTGACATCATTAGAATAGGTCGCTGAAAACATCATGGTTTGATGTTGACGATTGATCATCCGCTTCACTTTTTCGATATCTTTAACAAAACCTAAGTCCAACATGCGATCGGCTTCATCGATAACTAAATGGGTCACAAAGGATAAATCAAGGTCATGCTGACCAATAATATCGAACAATCGCCCAGGAGTTGCTACCAAAATGTCGACACCTTTAGCGAGGGCTTTTCGTTGCGGGTTGATATTCGAACCGCCATAAACCGCGAGGCTCTCAAAGGGTAAAAACTGGGCATAGTTAACCAGATTTTGTTCGATTTGAATCGCCAGCTCGCGAGTTGGGGTCATGATCAGTACCCGTAAACGTTGCCAAGCTGTTTTACTCTCTTGTTCGGCTATTTCAAGCTCAAGACGAGTTAATAAAGGTAAAGCAAATGCAGCAGTTTTACCGGTACCAGTTTGTGCGCTGGCTAATATATCCTTACCTTCAATAGCTAATGGGATCACAATTTGTTGTACGGGGGTCATATCGCTATAACCACATGTGTTAACCGCATCCAAAATCGGTTGTGACAAGCCTAATGAATCAAAAGTCATATTGTTCTCTGAAAACTACTGTTAAAGGCGCTATTGTAGCGACTTAGGTTAATATTAGCGAAATAAAAACCACAGCTAAATAAAGGCACTTAGGCTTAATGCAATGCATTAACCTGTAAAATCAGCCAAGTACATATAAGTTAGCTCTGTTTTATAACACGCTAAGATATGTTATTTCGGCCTTTAGGTAACACTTTGTATCTTATGGTTTTATTTATTGATTTAATTGGCACATTTTAGCAACACAGGCCTCACAATAATAAAACAACTAATAGGCCTGTGATGAAACTGCTATACCCGTTATTATTTGCATTAACCCTTAGCGCTTGTGGTGGCTCAGACTCTGACTCTCAAGTTCCAGAAACTCCTGAGACTACACCACCTGTCGAACCTACTGAGCTAGTTGCCGATATTTGCTATGTTATGTCGACAACAATGGGCGACATCAGCTTAGCCATCGATACCACTAATACACCCATTACTGGAGCGAATTTTAAACGCTATGTCGATGAGCAGTTTTATGATGGCACACTATTTCACCGCGTTGTCTATCAATTTGTTTCACAAGGCGGTGGCTTTACCACAGGATTAGTGAGCAAGCCTGGCTTTGAAGCTATCACATTAGAAGACAATGTCGGCCTAACTAACGCACGTGGCACCATAGCGATGGCGCGCACCACAGTGGCAGATTCAGCCACATCACAGTTTTATATCAACGCCCTCGATAATCCTCAATTAGATTATTCCAGTGGCCAACGTGGTTATGCGGTTTTTGGTCAAGTGTATGACGGTATGGCTGAAGTGGTCGATCAAATTAACATGGTATCGATTAATAGTAATAGCGTACCTGTAACAGATATCGTCATCAACAGCGTTGAAGAAACCAGCTGCCCACAATGATAACCTAGCAAAAAATTTGTATGTGACTAATGTATAGCGCTTTATTATTAACGCCCGCAACAATTATCGTTGCGGGCTTTTTATTGGTTTACAGCGCAAATAAAACCAAAAGTACAATCAAGATTACACTTCACTAGCAAAATCAGAGCTAGCTCCGCTAATTACGATTAAAACCACAGAAACAACATGAACAAGTTTAAATGTATGAAATAAGTCACAAATTATAGTCAATATGATTGGTAATTTAATGACATTAAAGAATTCTGTATTAATTATTTTAATCATTAAAGAGGTTTCCCATGGCGACTAAATTTTTCATTCCTAGTGTAAATATTCTCGGTCAAGACAGTGTTAATGAAGCAATCAATGACATCAAAACACTGGGCTTTAAGCGCGCACTTATTGTTACTGATGCACCGTTAGTAAAAATTGGTTTAGTTGATAAAGTAGCGGCTAAGCTTATGGACAATGGCATTGCAGTATTTATATTTGATGGCGTACAACCTAACCCAACCATGGGAAATGTTGAAGCAGGCTTAGCAATGCTTAATGCCAACGAGTGTGATTTTGTTATTTCGTTAGGTGGCGGCTCGCCACATGATTGCGCTAAAGGTATCGCTTTAGTGGCGACCAATGGTGGTAGCATCAAAGACTACGAAGGCTTAGATGTTTCAACAAGACCACAAATGCCGCTAGTCGCAATTAACACTACGGCTGGCACAGCCAGTGAGATGACCCGTTTCTGTATTATTACTGATGAGTCACGTCATATTAAAATGGCGATTGTCGATAAAAACACCACCCCTATTTTGTCAGTAAATGACCCTGAACTCATGGTTGAAAAACCTGCGGCGTTAACAGCGGCTACCGGTATGGATGCATTAACCCATGCAGTGGAAGCGTATGTATCAACAGCTGCGAACCCAATTACCGATGCTTGTGCAATTAAAGCCATCGAGCTGATTAAAGCTAACTTGGTTAATGCGGTTGAACAAGGTGATGATATCAATGCTCGTGAGCAAATGGCTTACGCGCAATTCTTAGCGGGAATGGCATTTAATAATGCTAGCTTAGGTTATGTTCATGCGATGGCCCATCAACTTGGCGGCTTTTATGATTTACCACACGGTGTGTGTAATGCACTATTACTGCCGCATGTACAAGCTTACAATGCGCAAGTGGTGCCAGGTAAATTAAAAGACATTGCTAAAGCAATGGGTGTAGATGTGGCGCAATTAGATGATACTCAAGGCGCAGCGGCTGCAATTGAAGCCATTAAAACCTTGTCTGTTGCAGTCAATATCCCAGCAAATTTAACTGAACTTGGAGTTAACCCAGAAGACATCCCTACACTGGCTGATAATGCGTTAAAAGATGCCTGTGGCCTCACTAACCCAAAACAAGCGACCCATGGTGAGATTTGTGAAATATTCACTAACGCACTATAGGTTACAACCGTAAGTTTCATATATTCGCGGCTCAAGCTGATCCGCGAATAAAGCCTGTCAATGGCTGGCATTCTCTACTAGAGAACAACCTGACTAAAACACAGCTTAAGGCCAATAAAATTGCCATTAAGCTATTGAAATAGCGCCAGCCACAGCGCTAAAAATAATAGTCACACTTAAGTATTCTAACTACAAACTGATACTTTTATTTAATAAATAATACACTTACACATATAACTGTTAACCGCGTCTAACTTCTCAAAATAACCATTGACCTGCCTTAAAATAGGGGTCTATGATGAAGTTACATTCTTAAATAAGTAGGTAAGCTATGACTGCAATCACTCATGTGTATAACTACACAGTAAGATGTCCTCACTATAAAGAAAAAGATAAAACAGCTAGCTGGTTAAACCACATAGAAATCAACCAATCCTCAGAAATTGCACTAAACCGCATCACCAAATGGCACAATGCACCCGGTTCAAAATCATTTGAAAGCGGAAAGTTTGTCGTTAGAAAGTCGGACACCGACAACACTTATTACTCAATGCAAAGCAATCGCCTGTTAAATGATGCCCACGCTATGGTCACCTTTAAGATATTCCTCGATGATTGCTGCCAAGATGCAGATCCAGAGAAAATCATTGCCCACTTAGTCGAAGACTATAACAAGCGTCTTGCTAAAGCTCAGTAACGTTTCCAAGGATTACTGAATCACCGAAAAACGCTGTTATGTTTTTCGGTGACAATCTCAAATATTACCAAAGCCAATACGTGATCCAGTTAACACTATTCCAAACTAGTTAACCATCAGTTCACAGTTCCACACTCTTATTAAGACATCCCAGCTTTGTTTACTATATAAACTGCTTCTCATAATTTTTAACACGCTTTACGACTGCCTTTTAACGCTTCGATATGCTGCGTTCTTTTTTAATCTTATAAATTAACTCGCTTTACTCTGACTACCTTTACATGACAAGTGAGTTTGCAACGCTAAAACGCATAATTTTTATAAGATTTTGTCGATTCTGTTCCTTGTCGTTAAAGCCTTACCGATAAAAATATAACCGAATTATTTTAACTTCACTAAAGGAGCATCTTAGATGCAAGCAGTTCCGAATATCGTCATCGTTGGCGGCGGCGCAGGTGGCATGGAAATCGCCACTAAATTGGGTCATAAAGTTGGTAGAAAAGCCAAAGCAAAAGTCACACTCGTGGATTGTGCCGAAAGCCATGTGTGGAAACCACTGCTTCATGAAGTGGCTACTGGCGCCTTAGATATTGGCATTGATGCAATTAGCTACCGTGGCCACGCCTCAGCACATGGTTACCATTTTCAACAAGGTGCTATGATTGATATTAATCGTGATGATAAACATATTATTTTAGCGCCAATTAATGATGAAAACGGGGATGAACTCTTACCCGCTCGTCATATTCCTTATGACTATTTAGTGATTGCCATTGGCAGCGTAGCCAATGACTTTAATATTCCTGGCGTCAAAGAGCACAGCCTGTTTTTAGATAACACTGAACAAGCGATGCAAATTCGTAAGCTGTTATTAAATAAATTTATGCGCTATGCCAGTCATCATCAACTGGATGATAAAATTAAAATTGCTGTGGTAGGTGCAGGTGCGACTGGTGTGGAAATGTCGGCTGAAATGCACCATGCGGTAGAGCAACTCAGTGGCTTTGGCTATAAAATTGATACCAGTTTGCTGGAAGTTTCCCTCATTGAAGCTGATGAGCGCATTTTACCTAAAGTCGGCAAAGTAGAAATTTCTGACTCAGTGACCCGTGAACTCAAGCAATTGGGAGTGAAGGTCATGACAAACACCCGCATTACACAAGTGACACCAGAAGGCTTATCGACAACAGATAACACCTTGATCCCTGCAGATATGGTTATATGGTCAACAGGTGTTAAAGCACCAAACTTTTTAAATAATATTGGCGGTCTTGAAAGTAATCATATTAACCAAGTGATGGTGAAGCAAAATATGCAAACCACCCTAGACCCCTCAATCTTCTCTATTGGCGATTGTGCAGCTTGCCCACAAGCTGATGGCAGCTGGGTACCTCCACGAGGCCAGTCAGCAAGACAAATGGCATTAATGACAGCTGATAACATTATGTTGATGCTTGCTGGCAAAGATCCTAAAAATGAATACGTTTACAAAGATTTAGGTTCGCTGGTGAACCTGTCGAAGTTCCACACTGTCGGTAACCTAATGTCATTTATGGGTGGCGGGGTTTTGGTTGAGGGTAAAATTGCACGTTTTGTTTACACCTCACTTTATCGTCGTCACTTAATTGAGCTGCACGGTGTGGTGAAAGGCACCTTAATGATGCTGGCAAAAGGGATCAGCCGCATTATTCATCCGCATCTTAAATTACACTAAAGTGGAATTAGGCGCTTAAGCGCTAACTGATAAAGATAAAACATTAACCTTGCCAGCTTTAGATCAATTAAAGCTGGCAAGGTTAACGCCAGTGAACGACTCTATTGGGGCTAGTTTGCTAAACACTTACCTTTACCGGTACTCGCAATGATTAAACCATCCCCTTAGGCGGCATTCGCTCTAATGCCATGAGGGATCGGTAAACCTCTTTCATTAATGTTCACAAACACAATTTTATCGATATAAGCGATCGGTGCATTGCTAAGGCTATTTCTCACTTTACATCTTAATGTAATAGAACTTTGCCCTAAGCTAATGGCTTCCATACCAAACTCAATCACATCACCCATTTTAGCGGGACTCATAAAATTAATTTCTGACACTAACTTAGCCATTAGCTGCTTACTGTGCATTTGACAGCGGGCAAATATCGACGCTTCTTGATTAAGCCACATCAGTAGCTGGCCACAACATAGACTTTGTTCTGCATTTAAATTTACTGGTTTTACAATATGACGGCCTAAATATTCCATAATATTGCTCCTTGAATTACTATACCACTTTATAGGTAGCAACTTTAAAGCCAACTCTTCAAGCTGTTGAAATAATTAAAAATGATAAAACCATGATTTAAATATGGTCTCTTAACTGCGCCATAATATTACAACCTCAGTACTTGCTTGCACCAAAAAAAAGCACCTCTTGGCAGAAGTGCTTTTAAAGACAATCAATAACTGATTGAGCGCTCATTTATGGGTGCCACATTTGAGCTAAGACAGTTTTATCTGGATTATTTATTATTCAGCTGGACAATTATTTGCTTCAAGGTAGTGATAAAAGTCACAATATCCTGCCGGCTAATATCTTTGTGGGTCACCAAGCGTAATGACGATGACGGACTGATAATGATGCCCTTTTGCGCCAATAGTAAAGCGAGATGCTTGACATCATATGCCTTATCTAAAGATGCAAACACCATATTAGTTTGAACTAAATTGATATCCACTGAAAACTCAGGCATTTCAGATAACAGCTGTGCTAAAAGCGCGGCATTATCATGATCTTCTGCCAACCTATCCACTTGCTCGGTAATAGCCAATTGGGCTGCTGCTGCAATAATACCCGCTTGCCTCATACCGCCACCGAGCACTTTACGCCAGCGTATAGCTTTTTGTATTAAGCGCTCATCCCCAAGCAATATTGAACCTATTGGCGCAGCTAAGCCCTTTGATAAGCAAATTGAAACCGAATCAAAATACTGAGTAATCTCACTAATGGGTATATTTTGTGCCACTGCAGCATTCGCTACGCGCGCGCCATCTAAGTGGATTTTTAAATTATGATTAAAGGCTAATGCTTGGGCATCAGCAAGGTATTTCTGCGGTAACACCTTACCACCAATGGTATTTTCAAGGCTCAATAAACGAGTATGCGCAAAATGAATATCATTAGGCTTAATAGCAGCTTCAATATCTGCAAGTAAAATTGAACCGTCTGGCTGATTGTTTAACGGTTGCGGTTGAATACTGCCCAGTACTGCTGCCCCGCCACCTTCAAATTTATAATTATGAGCCTGTTGACCACAAAGGTACTCATCACCTCGCTCACAATGTGCCATTAAGGCCAATAAATTAGCTTGAGTACCAGAACTAACAAACAAAGCACTATCAAAGCCATATAAGTCAGCAGCCATATCTTGTAAATGGTTTACCGTGGGATCATCACCATAAACATCATCGCCAACCTCGGCATTCGCCATGGCTTTACGCATGGCATCTGTGGGTTTTGTTACCGTATCACTGCGAAAATCAATCATATCCACTCTCAATAAACTGGCGCGAGTACTGTTTCTAGTACTGTAAAATTAGCTTATTCTACCCCAGTTATTCGTGCTTAAGCTTGTGCTAGTCGGCAGAAATTTTATTTAATGCCGATAATGCGGCGTCGTAATCTGGATGATTAGCCACCTCAGCTACAAGTTCTTTATATTTGAGTGTTCCGTTCGTATCAATAATCAAAATAGCTCTCGCAAGTAAACCGCGGTCTTTGATCAGTAAACCATATTTATGACCAAAATCTCGCCATACAGCATCTGATAGCACTGTTATTTTATCCACTTGCTCTGCCTGACAAAAACGCTTTTGAGCAAAAGGTAAATCGGTGCTAATAGTTAACATCACCACATTGTCGTTGTATTGACTGACTGATTTATTAAATCGCTTAGTCTGCAACGCACAGACCCCAGTATCTAAGCTAGGCACAGCACTAATTAATACGGTTTTTCCTTTAAAGTCAGCCAGGCTTATGGGCTCGAATATCTCATTAACAAGGGTAAAGTCAGGCGCTTGAGTATTAACGCTTAATTGCTGGCCTACTAACTCCATCGGCTTACCGCCCATAGTAATTGTCGTCACTTCACTGCCAACACTGACATTAGGCAAGGTAAGTGCAATAACCACTGCGACTGAAGATAGAATATTATTGTACATTTTTAACCTCACGAAATCATTACGATAAAATGGCCATAAAAAAGCCAGCATAATAGCTGGCTTTGTGAACAAAATGCACTAAATAGGCTATTTAGCTGGCATTTCTTTTAAATGTAAATCCATTTGTGGGAATGGAATTTCAATAGCTGCAGCATCTAGCGCATTCTTAATCTGTTCTAGTAACTCAAAATGAGCTGGCCAGTAATCGGCAGTGTTAACCCATGGACGAACCACGAAGTTAATAGAACAATCTGCTAGTTCACCTAGTGCAACAGTGTATGCAGGATCTTTAAGAACATATTGATTATTGTCTAATACAGAAGAGATAACTTTCTTGGTTGCTGCGATATCTGAGGTGTAACCCACACCGATAACTAAATCAACTCGACGTGTTTCTTTAGTTGAGTAATTAATAATAGTGCCATCCATCATCGCTGAGTTTGGAGCAATAATGGTCTTGTTATCGCCAGTACGAAGTTTAGTTGAGAAAATAGTTATTTCTTCAATCACTCCCGCTACACCAGCGGCTTCAACAAAATCACCTACACGACAAGGGCGGAAGATAACCATCAACACACCTGCGGCAAAATTTGACAATGAACCTTGCAGCGCTAAACCTACAGCTAAACCTGCAGCACCCAATACAGCGACTAGTGATGCTGTTTGTACGCCAATTTGACCTAAGGTTGCGATAATCGTAAATACAAATACCACGCCCCAAACCAAATTACCGACAAATGATGCTACGGTTTCATCAATTTTACGGCCCAGTAATAGTTTTGTAGTTAATTTCTTAGCTACGTTAGATAGATATTTACCTACGATAAATATCAAAATGGCCATCACAACTTTTAATCCATAAGTGATTAAAAATTCAGGCGCTTGTGCCATCAAACTCTCGATGCTTTCCATGGTTTACTCCCTTTATTAATAATAATTATTCAAACTTGAATTCAACGCGTCTATTTTTTTGCCTAGCTAGCGCGGTACGATTTGTTGATATGGGAGCCAAACTCCCCATACCACTAACTTCTATTACATCGGCATCAATCGCAAACTGCTCGACCAAAATATCTTTAACTGATTGGGCTCTTTTTACTGACAAACTGGCGTTTAATTGCTCACTACCAATGTTGTCGGTGTGACCTAGTAAAGAAATACTGACAAGCTTATTGTCCTTAATGAGCTGGTGCGCCCGCTCAATACTGGGTAATTGCGACCTTAACACCCGAGACTGGCCAAAATTAAAATATATCGGGCTGACGCTCACTAAGCCCAAGCTTTGCTGGCAACCGTTGGCAAGTACAGCTGTATTAATCTGTGTATTGGGACAGGCATCTTTTTTATCTGGTACGCCATCAAGATCACTATCAACCCAAGCAAGCACTGAACTGCTAAAAACTAAGCTGCATAAACAAACAAGTTGTCGATACAAGATCCTGCCTCCGCCATCAAAGTCAGTTAATTACACTCAATGGCCAGACACTTAATATGCAATAAAACTAAAAATTGTTTTTTTGACACTAAAATCCAATGAGTTACATTTTATATACTTGTTAAAGATTTGCAAAGCGTTTACACAATTAAAACAAGTATAGATTCTATTTGTCAGCCCGCTAACCGACCTCATACTAAATAATCGTCACAAATTCTGTTATCCGTTGTTATGGTGACTTTAATAGCATTTGCCAGCTAAAAGCTTGCCAACTAGCACCAAAAAAACAACAAAGGTATCTTTGCAAGCGGTTAAAAACTGATTCAACGTCTACATTTACAAACGCTGATCGCCCATGGCCATTGACTTTTACGGCTTATAAGATGTATATAAGGGTAGCTTTTTAAGGTTTTAATCCTTAAAACTTTAAAATGACAACATTTACTATAATAAATAAACAACAAAGTGGTTAAATTTATAGCAACTAAGTTGAAACGCGACAGAATGTTATTCTGAAAATATCAATACGTTGAACATAATCACAATTGCAAACAACAATTTCTGTGGCGACAGTGGTCCCGCAGGCAAATCACAAGCTTAAGGTGGAAGACTTAATGAGCAATGCAAAACCACAGGGGACCATGCTTGGTCATCCCAAGGGGCTTTTCCTGCTGTTTACAACAGAACTATGGGAAAGATTCAGTTATTACGCGATGCGTGCCATTTTGGTGCTCTATCTGGTCGATAAAGTTGAGTCTAATGGTGGTAGTGGTCTTGGTTGGACTCAAGCAGACGCACTTTCTCTTTATGGAACATTTACCGGTTTAGTGTACTTAACCCCGCTCATTGGCGGATGGTTAGCGGATAATATTTTAGGCCAACGTAAAGCGATTTATATTGGCGGCTTCTTAATGGCTGCAGGTCAATTTACCCTAGCAGCACCACATAGCTGGATGCCAGGTCTAGAAACAACCATGTTTTACATTGGCCTAGGCACCTTGATTATTGGTAACGGTCTATTTAAGCCAAACATCTCAACTATGGTTGGTGACTTATATGAAGAAGGCGATCACCGTCGTGATGGTGCATTTACTATCTTCTATATGGGTATTAACGTTGGTGCGGCATTATCAGGTTTCATTGTGGCATGGGCATACACCCAATTTGGCCATAGCATTGTTATTGACGGCAAAGAAGTATTTGTTAACAACTGGCAAGCAGGTTTCTTCTGTGCGGGTATTGGTATGGTTGCGTCATTAATCATCCAATTCCTATTCGCGCAAAAGCTACTTGGAGATATCGGTACGGTTCCTGCCGCTAAACTTGAAAAGCAAAAAAATGAAGCTAAAGGTGAAACACGTAAAGAGCCTTTAACTAAAGTTGAACGTGATCGCATTAAAGTGATCATGGTAATGGGTTTATTCACGGTTATTTTCTGGGCAGGCTTTGAGCAAGCTGGCGGATTAATGAACTTATTCACTAACAACTTTACCGATCGTATGATTGGTGGTTGGGAAGTTCCAACGACTTATTTCCAATCACTTAATGCTATCTTTATCGTTGTTTTTGCCCCTGTTATTGCGTCTATTTGGATCCGCTTAGGTAAAAACGAACCTAACTCACCAGTTAAATTTGCATTAGGTTTAGTATTACTGGGTATTGGTTTCCTATTCATGATCGGTGCTGTACTTGAAATGGGCGGCGACGCAAACGCTAAGTCAAGCATGTGGTGGTTAGTCGGTGCATACTTCTTCCACACCATGGGTGAATTATGTTTGTCACCAATTGGCTTATCAATGGTCACTAAATTGGCTCCACTGCGTATCGCATCATTAATGATGGGTGCTTGGTTCCTATTTATCGCAGCGGCTAACAAAATTGGTGGCTTAGTAGGTTCATTAATTGGTCACGGCGGTGATGTGGAAGATCAACTTGCCAATGCAATGTCTATTTTTGCTGGTATTGCGATCACAGCAGGTATCTCAGCGGTTATCTTATACTTCATGGCTGACAAGCTAGTTGATTGGATGCACGGCGCTGAAGGTCACAACGAAACTGAAGAGCAAGCGTTAACTGAAGAAATTGCAGTGACGGCTGAACATGAAGCAATAAAGCATTAATACTTAGCTTTAGTGCATCATGAATTAAAAAACCTCGCCATTTGCGAGGTTTTTTATTTCAGCTTTATTTATCCAATACTGTGTTTATGACGTGGGCAGCTTGCATTTAATCTATTACAGCTTAAGAGCTAACTCCATAAAGCCGCCAGCGGCTAGCGCTTCATCATAGAACAAGCCATTAAATTGGTTATTCAGTAATCGAGCTCGATGATTTGCATCACTGCTGACAATACAGATCTTTTCTTCTGGCAGTAAACTCCTAAACTGCATACTAGGCTTATTCCACTCATCTGAGCCTAGTTGTCGTGAAGGTGAAATCGCCAATGGTGCTAAACCGTTATTATTACGTAAATAGCAACGCAGTCCGCTACCAGCTTGGCCAATCGCAACTCTGAAGTGTTCAAGCTCAACACACACATACACCATATCCACATACAAGTTCAGGCCTGAAGTCACCATACGCTCATTCAAGTAGCTCAGCATATTGTAAGGCTCGATTAAGGTATTACTGACGCCATTACGGTATTGTTTTAATTTTTGGTTAACAAAGCTTCGCATTAATACACAGCCGAATGCGGCGCGATTATCTTCAGGATAAAAATGCGCCATGTACATCATTAAATGCTTATCTCCCACCATAGTGGAATCGATAAAATAAGCACTTACATCACTATTTTTACACAAGCTATAGTGAACATCGGCGTTAGGGTAACCAATATTTGAGGTAGGAAACAATTGCTGCTGCACACTCTTAGCTGCTTCAGCACTGCTTTCCAGTAGGCTAAAGTTATCAGCTAATTCTTGATATGATAAATCTTCGCTCATCTTAGCGGCAGAGTTGATAACTGCATGGCTGTCATTAAAATCAAGCTTATCGGACTGAGCCTGCGGCGCTATAGCTTGTTCAATGGCTTGCTGGATGATAAAAAGATCAGAAACGGGTTTGACTAAGTAATCGCTGGCGCCATAGCGCAAAGCTTCCACGACATCAGCCATCACATTATTACCTGATATGACAATTGAAGGGACTGAAGGGTTTAACTCGATTATCTGTTTAAGCATACCAAGGCCCCCTAAGCGTGGCATGCTTAAATCAGCAATGACGATATCAACAGGCTGTGCTTGAAAGGCTTTGACGCCCTCTTCACCATTTTCTGCTTCAAAAACCACAGCGCCTTGCTGAGTTAAAAAGTCAGCGACTAACTGCCTAAAAACTGCATCATCTTCAACTAATAACACGGCGACATTGGTTAATGCCATAAAACTCCCCCGATAGCACTGCTGTCGAAGAAGCCTCATCGTTCAGCAATATCACTCAAGCTCTAATAAATATTCTTCTAGTAATTCATCATCATCTTGTTTGACTGGCACGTTGCCATCATAAACTTTGTAATCCATATATTGAAAATAGGCTTCTTTGACAAATGTGTATGGATCAAGTGCATTATCTAATAGACGTTCTTGATCGATGGCTGATGCTCGTGAGTCGAGGTTTTTCAAGCCCCACTTAAGGACTGACTGCCATAACAAGAACTCTGACAAAGGAAAGTATAGACTATCAACCCAATCTGAGGCGAGTTCCCTTGTCACATAAGGACCAAAAAAAGGCGCCATAAAATAAGGGCCGTTTGGCACGCCGTAATAACCTAACACTTCATTGAAGGCATCTTGTTTGCGGGTCATGCCCATCATGTCTGCCACATCAATCACCCCAAAAAGTCCTAGAGTGGTATTAACGGTAAATCGGCCACCAGCATTGGCTGCCCAGCCCCACTTACCTTGTAATGCGTTATTCACTAACGAACTTGGTTCTTCAAAGTTACGCACAAAATTATTAACCCCAGACTTTACTGGTGTTGGCAAATAATCATTATATCCATGGGCTATAGGGCGGAAAAAATGACGATCAAGATAGTGGTAATTAAAATCCCACATGGCACGGTTAAATCCCTCTATGGGATCGCGAGGATCATCATAGATGACTTCGACATCAGGCTTGTTTGCCTGCTGAATAGGTTCGGCTTTTAATGAAAAGACACTGCAAGCCATCAATAAAGAAAGCAACAACAATTTATACTTCATACATCTCTCTTTCGGGAAAATTCAATACTGAAATACTCTGAGTTAAGGCTCTATTTCAGTCGCGCTAGATTACAAATTCAACTTGTATTCACTTACCAGTAAAGCTTACAGATTAACTCTAGCAAAGATTTACATTGAAGATTAAAGCAAAGGACTATCAAGTCGATACAGTCTGTATAACCTATTCTGTGTAACGCTATTTAAGTTAGCCAAATAAACTTTTAAGATTTCATTTACAGTATTAATTGCGCGAATTTATCACTGTTGATAGTCAAAAATACTACAACTACAACACCTATAGTCAACAATTACGGCTAAGGATACTCAAGGAGTGTAGGAGATCAACGCTTAAATTGTAATAGAACATATTTAAAGGTGATAGTTAGGTAATGGTTTCGTAAATTGTTACGTAAATAGCAATAAACAACTTGAGTGACGATAAAAAAATATGACACAAGGCTTAATCACAGCAAGACTGGCGACAACTGAAGCCTCAAAAATGCGCCACAATTTAACCAGCGCGAATATCGCTAAACCAGCAAGCTTAGTGCCTGTTACGCTGTCATCTTCAATACGGTCATCATCGACAACACAATCATCATCGACATCGCTATTATCAGGTACAAACCAAGCGTCTACAGCCTGCTCATCATCTATACCCCAGTTATCTCAAGATACTAAAAACCATGCCGCGGTTACCTTTGCCGTCGCGAATAAAACATTTCAATTTTCAGCCTGCCATCAAATACAGCAAATCCTGCGTTCTGGTGGGCAGTTAATGTTAAACAATGACACGATAAAGCAATTAACTAAGCTCACTGGTACCGCATCTCATAAACAGGCCACAACGAGCAGTCTCACCAATAAGCAGTTAGTGCTAGTCGCACCTGCGATACAAACTAAGCTGCCTATTGAGCTGCTAAAACTGGCACAAAGCAATAATATTTCATCACCGCAATTATTGGCCTTGGCCGCCAGAGCACAAGGTTACCCGCTACCTGTGGTTGAAATAAAACATAATCACTTGCGCTTTAATACCGGGGCTGAGATTTCAGTGTCAGCATCAGCAAAATTGCCTCAAGGCCAACACCTTGCTCATATCAACCAAGTGGCTGGGAAACCGCTGTTAACATTAACCCCAATATTGCATGTTGCGACTGCTGATTTGTTTACGATTGACACCAATAGCCACAATGACAACAATCACAATAAGTTAAAGGCGATCTCAGAACATATTGTGGTAAGAAAAGATGAACCGGCCCAATTACTGAGTCAGCTATTAAAAAAGCTTGAGCAAATACCTTTAAGAGCCAGTGTTGAAACCACGGTGACCAATGTAAAACCACCTCAGCAACAGGTAAACTCGCATCAACACGCTGCAAGCTCAACTGTGGCTCAAGTAAACAAAAGCCCCGTTGAAGTACTGAAACAAAATTTACATAAAGCTGGCGCAATGCCACTTAAAAATGCTTGCAGCAATAATGCAACTAATACCCTTGTCAGTGCTTTATTAGCATTACTGCCGAGCTTAAATCCACGGCCATTAACCCAACTTGCAGATCAAAGCTTATTAAAACAAGAGCTACTGAGCTTAACCAACTTAAATCTGGCCAATACGCAGCAGCTACCCAATACAGCATTAACAGCTGGGGCAATTAGCGCACTATTTCAGTTGCTCATTGGCTTTAAACGCCAAGGCGCTCACACCCAGCTGAGCCAGTCATTGCAGCACTACCTTGATAAACTGCAGCAAAAAGTTCTCAACAACACTGACCAAAGCCAATTGCTTTTAAGTGCCTTAGATAAAGCCCGCAGCGTCGAGTCCTTAGGCAAACTAGCCACTAGCTTTGGCGGATACCAACAAGCGAGTAGCGACGCTAATCAGCATCTCGCTTGGTATATAGCGCTGCCTTACTCCATTGGCCCACGAAAAGAGCAATTAGAGGGCAAGTTTGAACGGGGCTCTTCTAATGATAACAGCGCGATAACAAGTTGGCGGTTGCAATTAAAATTTAATCTGGCTCAGGGGGCTTTATTGGTTAATGCCCATAAGATAGGAGATTTTCTTGATGTTAAATTTACCAGTGAAAATCAAAGCCTGTTAGATAAAGTGAGTGATTTTCAAGCGCTATTAAGCATAAAAATAAATCAGGCAGGCTTTGTCGCGCGAGAGTTCACCACGGTAATTGATAATGTACCCGCAACCTTATTACCAGGCGATCATTATCTAGTAAAAACCAATGCTTAAGATGCACTTTAAGACGTGAAATTAGGAGCAAATAATGACTAAAATTAAGAAAGCGGTCGCGCTAAGCTTTGATGGCATTAGCGCGCCAACGGTCACCGCCACAGGCAAAGATTTAGTCGCTGAAGAGATAATAGCACTAGCAAAAGATGCTGGCGTCTATATCCATCAAGATGAGAATTTAAGTGAATTTTTACAGTTATTAGCACTCGGTGAACAAGTGCCCCAAGAGCTCTACACCTTAATCGCCGAGCTCATTGCATTTGTGTATATGTTAGATGGTAAATTTCCAGAGCAATGGGATAACTTACATCAAAAAATCATTGAACAAGCTTAGCGCTTTCGCAAAATGACGAGCTACTTTTTATGTAAACGGATAATTAATTCCGCTTCTGCTTTAGGTAGTTCACACTCATTAATCAGCTCTTCCACTCCAGCACCTAACCCCACCATTTTTAATGCTCTAGAGTATAATTTAGATTGTGGGTCTTGCTGACTTGCCTCTTCTAGGCGCTGTGATTGTTTAGTTAATTTTTGCTCTAACTCTAAAACACGCTTACCAACACCGATAGTGCCACTGCGTAATTCCTGCAGCTCTCGTTTAACGGTTTCTCGCTGGCGATCATTTTCTTTTACCAACACAGTTAATGCATCTACTTTGCTTTGCAGCTTGCTGGCTCTTTTTGAAAAAAACATCGCTATTGCGGCACAAGTGACAACATAAATAACAATAGTGATAAGCAATTCTTGCGACATTCATACTTCCTGATAAGACTGATTTTTGTCATTAAAACACAAAAGCCAGCAAATAATAATGCTGGCTTTAGTTGAAACGCAAAAAACGCTTATAACTGAGTTATTTCTGCCCACTCATCGTCAGATAGTAACTTATCAAGGTCGACTAAAATCAATAACTCATTATCTCGGTTACTGACTCCCTGAATGAATTTAGCACTTTCTTCAGTGCCGACATTCGGGGCATTATCGATTTCAGAGCGGCGAAGGTAAACCACTTCGGCAACGCTATCAACCAAAATACCAATCACTTGCTTTTCTGCTTCAATGATGACTATTCGCGATGAGTCATCAACTTCTGCAGCATCAAGGCCAAAGCGTGAACGAGTATCTATCACAGTGACGACATTGCCACGTAAATTAATGATACCAAGCACATACATAGGCGCACCGGGAACGGGGGCAATTTCGGTATAACGTAATACTTCTTGAACTTGCATGACGTTGATACCATAAGTTTCATTATCTAACTTAAAAGTAACCCACTGTAAAACTACATCTTCTTTACCTGCAGCAACCGCTGCTACATTTCTTGAATCTGTCATAAATAACCTCAGACAATCGAATCTTGACAACCTAATCCTGCATCTAGCATTTCAATGAGCGCTTGCACATTTAAAATGCCACACATTTGTTCTTTTACTACGCCGGCAAGCCATGGACGCTTACCCGCTTTTTCACGCCAATTGACATGAGATTTATTAATTTTTACCGCGTTAACTAAGGATTCACATGCCAGTCCCCAGTCACTGTTTTCAAGCATGACGATATACTGATAATCAATAGATTGCGCCATTTCGGTGGTGTACTTTTCTGGCATCACCCAGCGGCAACTATCTACAACATTCACCTTTTGATCTCGACGAGTTTGTACCCCTAAAAACCATTTGGGGCGCCCTATCAGGTGATTAATATGTTCAATTTTTACGATACCGCCCAAACTCACCAATGGCACCGCAAGCGTCAAGCCTGCCACATTGAAAAATAACACCTGAAATTCATCATCTAAAACATCTTGTAAATCTGTGGTGATACTTGGCGGAATCGATGCTAATTCAGCTTTAGCGGGCGACTGACTGACGTCGATAACCGCGGTTTCAACATAAGCTCGCTTATGATTATCTATATCGGCTGAGATTTGAGAATCTTTATTATCCACTACGGATAATTTCGCGGCCTGTGCTGCAGGTTGAGCTATTGGCAGCTTTGCCTGTTGCACCGTACCTTTAAGTACTTGCTTTACCTCAAGTGGAGATTCAACACATTGTTCTGAAGTTGTTGATACTGGTGCTGAGACTACCGCCAATAATTTAGATAAGGCATTTTTATCCACTTGCGGCTCAGCAAATGACGAACTTAAAGATTCACCCAGCGTCGCGACCGTTTGCAAGCGAAGACTTGGAGCCGCCAACTTAGTTGTGGCATGTAAATATTTATCTTCACTATTGTGCAGGGAGCCTTCATAAATTTCTGCAACCTCTGTACTGCTAGTAGAGTCTGTGTGTTGAGCGACTTGTAGTCTGCTGATTGAAGTCTGTTTATTGCAGCTTGTAGCAGCATCTAAAGCCTTATCAGAAGGCTCTTGTAATAATACTGAGAAGAAATCAAAAACAGTTTCATCAACCGATTTTGACATGAGTTAACTCCCTAGACATTAAAAAATCCAGTAAGCGATTATAGGCTTTCATCCCACGGCTGCTGGGCATATGATGGGATAGTGGCACATGGGCTAAACTGGCATCTCTAAATTTAGTATCCACAGGAATAACATCAGGCCATAAAGTTTCTGGATAGCTTAGCTGCAAGGATTGTAACGCTACAGGTGACGCTTTAGTGCGCCGATCATACATGGTTGCTAAAATGGTAAAGCTGTAATCTGTTTTCTTTGAACGCCCCATTAGCGCCATGGTTTTCACCATTCGCTCTAAGCCTTTTATGGCCAAAAACTCAGTTTGAACTGGAATGATTATATGTTCACTTGCCGCCAGAGCATTAACCATTAACACCCCTAAAATAGGCGGGCAATCAATGATAGCAATATCATATTTGTCATCTAGCAAGGCTAATAGGTTACGTAAAACCAGTCCCATCCCTTCTTGATGTCCCAAAGCTCTATCTAATGTGGCTAGCGCCATTGAGGCAGGAATAAGATCTAAACCATCAATTGAGGTCGGCACAATATGCTTTTCAACATCCGCTAAAGATAACGGCTTATGCGCCAAAAAAATATCGTAAAGTGAACTGGGGATTTGCTCAGAATCAATCCCTAAATAATAACCTAGCGATGCATGAGGGTCTGTATCAATCATCAATACCCTTTGACCACGCTTAATTAACGCGCCAGCAAGGCTGGCAACCGTAGTTGTTTTACCTACGCCGCCTTTTTGATTTGCGATTGTCCAAACTTTCAAATGACGCCTCATAGCTTTATTATTGTTATTATTCAATTGATTATTAACTGACTACACTAGATTACAATCTGCTCTAAAGTGAGTCTGATTCACGGGTGGTTATCCTGATCCCACCATGGGGTAAGGGGATTACTTTTACCCCTTGAGCGTTTTCAAGCGTTTGTATATTCTGCTGTTCCAGTGGCTGAAAGTGCTGGTTATTTTCAGCTGTCGTTCCAGGCCCTAGGCTTAATGTCACCGCTTCACCATTCGCCGCCTTTTGCACTAATGCTTTGGTGGGTTCTGGATGTTTTCCAAGCCAAGCAGCAATGTCCGCTGCCTGCTCATCAGGCACCATTAACAACACTTGCGATGCTTTTAGTTGCGCAACTTGTTGAGACAATTCGCGGTTAGTTTTTGCCGCCTCAAAATATAATCCTGCCAGCGTAATAACCGCGATAATCAATAAAAACACCACTGACATTTGTTGGGTGTTCATTGCCTTGTTGACCTTAGCCACGGGCCGTCTCTTTGATAATGGACTCCGCCATACTGTCGATAGCAATGGAATGAGTTGATAAACCTGCTACGGTAACCGCTTGCGGCATACCATACACCACACAACTAGCTTCATCTTGTGCCCAAATCGTTGCTCCAGCGGCTTTCAGCATTCTGGCGCCTTCTCTGCCATCTGCGCCCATACCGGTAAGTACAACCGCTAATACATCACCGCCAAATACTTTTGAGGCTGATGCAAAGGTAATATCCACACTGGGTTTGTAGTTCATCTCGGCATTACCGGCGATAACTTTTAAACGTCCAAATGAACCACTTCGCTCCACCATCAATTGCATGCCACCTGGGGCTAAATAAGCACAACCGGGTTGCAGTACATCCCCATTTTGCGCTTCTTTTACCGTAATCTGACATAAGCTATTTAAGCGACTGGCAAAAGCAGGCGTAAACGCAGCCGGCATGTGCTGAATAAGTAATATTGGGTGTGGGTAATTTGCAGGAAATGCCGTTAAGACTTTTTGCAGTGCAACAGGCCCACCCGTTGAAGTGCCTATCAGCAAGGCTTTATATTTTTTACCGCTCGCTCTAATGGCGCTGGCAGAACACACGTTTTGGGCGCTACTGGCCTGTGAATTATTCGCTTGCGAGCGATTATTTAAGGCCGGTTTCGATGCTAATGTGGTTCTCAAGCTTGCAGGGTTAGCTGCATCTGCTGCATTTCGAGCTGTAACCGTTCTTGGTAATGGCTTATATAATCGTCTTCTGCCTAAGGTTTTAACCCTTAGTTGCAGTAGCTTAATGGCCTCTTCTTTTTTAGAGGCTATATCTTCAAAGCGTTTCGGTAAAAAATCCAATGCGCCGGCATCAAGCGCATCAAGCGTCGCTTTAGCGCCATCATGGGTTAAAGACGAAAACATCAGTATCGGTGTTGGGTTAGTTGCCATTATTTTACGCACAGCAGTAATGCCGTCCATCACTGGCATCTCGATATCCATGGTGATGACTTGTGGCTTTAATTTCTCAGCCATGTCGATGGCTTCTTGGCCATTGACTGCAACACCCACCACTTCGAGGTCGTCATCTTGATTCACTATTTCGCTGACTCGACGTCTAAAGAAACTTGAATCATCAACAACTAAAACTTTGGTAGCCATTTCATTCCTTATCAATTGGAATTTTATCTTTTACTTTTGGCGTAATATTTTAATAAACCCGGTACATCAAGGATCAATGCAATACCTCCATCGGAGGTAATTGTTGCCCCTGCCATACCCGGCGTACCTTGCAGCATACTGCCTAAAGGCTTAATCACAACTTCTTCTTGACCGATTAATGCATCAACCACAAAACCAATTTGCATGGTTCCAAGTTGCACAATCACTACATGGCCTTGCTTTTTATCGCCATGAGTAAGCGTGGTCTTGTTGCGATGTAACCATTGCTCTAAATAAAACAGTGGCACGGCTTTATCGCGCACTATGACGGTGAGCTGACCATCGACAACATTAGTTTTAGTTAAATCGAGGTGGAAAATTTCATTAACGCTTGAAAGCGGTAAGGCAAACACCTGCTTAGCAACATCCACCATTAATGTGGGCATAATCGCTAATGTCAGTGGCACTTTAATTTCTAAAATGGTGCCTTGGCCTTTTACCGAATCAATATGCACTGTGCCGTTTAATTGGCTGATGCGGGTTTTCACCACGTCCATTCCAACGCCGCGGCCTGAAATATCTGAAATTTCAACTTTGGTTGAAAAACCTGGGGCAAAAATTAAGTTATAAGCTTCATTATCAGTCATTCTTGCGGCTGATTCTTCGTCTAGAACCCCGCGGCTAATGGCGATTTCTTTTAGCTTATCGGCATCCATCCCTGCGCCATCATCTTCAATTTTAAGAAGAATATGGTCGCCTTCTTGGCTTGCAGAAAGAGTTATCGTACCGGTTCTTGGTTTGCCATTCGCTTCGCGAGTAATAGGCATTTCAATGCCATGATCAACCGAGTTACGTACTAAATGGACTAATGGATCTGCCAGTGCTTCAACTAGATTTTTATCAAGATCGGTATCTTCACCTACCATGATTAAATCAATTTCTTTATTCAGTGTTCTGGCTAAATCGCGAACCACTCTTGGGAAGCGGCCAAATACTTTCTTAATTGGCTGCATGCGGGTCTTCATTACCGCGCCTTGTAGGTCGGCAGTAACCAGATCTAAATTGGCAAGTGCTTTCGACATTTCTTCATCATCGCGAGAAATACCTAAACTCACTAAGCGGTTTCGTACCAGCACCAGCTCACCAACCATATTCATAATTTGGTCAAGGCGTGAAGTATCAACCCTTACGGTGGTTTCACCCTGTGGCATGGCACCTTGGGTTTTAGCAGGTTCTGCTTTTTTTACTGGCGCGGCAGCTTTAGCGGCTGGCACTGGTTTTGTGTCTGTCGCACTTGGCTGTGCTGGCGCAGCTGTGTTTGAGACGGCTTTTGATGGCGCAATATCTGCGGGCATTGAAACGGGAGTTGCAGGAGTTGCGGGAGTAACTGCTGAAGGCGCTAGGCTAACAGCCTGAGGAGCGGCACCTTTACCATGTAATTCGTCTAATAACTTTTCGAACTCATCGTCGGTAATATCATCGCCATCAACAATTGGATCTTGTTCTATTACCGCAGGTTTTACT
Source organism: Shewanella sp. 10N.286.51.B2 (assembly GCF_041469265.1). Taxonomy (NCBI): domain Bacteria; kingdom Pseudomonadati; phylum Pseudomonadota; class Gammaproteobacteria; order Alteromonadales; family Shewanellaceae; genus Shewanella; species Shewanella sp. 10N.286.51.B2. The sequence goes on along the minus strand of NZ_JBFRKH010000042.1, from coordinate 28,199 downwards.
TCTGCAATTGGGGTACTCGCGGCTTTAAAACTACCAGCGCCGTGCAATTCATCCAGTAAGGCTTCAAACTCATCATCACTGATTTCATCACTGGCAACAGCAGTGTCACCATTAGCGACTGAAGCACTCGAGGTATCATCAATAAGGTCTTTTGTTGAATTAGAGGTAGGACTGTTTCCTGCGCCATGAAGTGCATCGAGTAAGGCTTCAAATTCACTCTCGTCGATATCATCAATAGAGCCCACTGATGCTTCAGAGTCTTCAGCAATCGGCTCAACTTCAGCTAAAGTCTCTTCAATTAAAGTCTCTTCAATTAAAGCCTCTTCAATTAAAGCCTCTTCAATTAAAGCCTCTTCAATTAAAGCGTCTTCGGGCGTGCTGGCAAGCTCTGAGGCTAATGGCGCTCCAGAACTTAACAGCTTTAAACGAGCTAATAAGTCGGCGTCGGCATCATCTTGTGGCTGACCTTGCTGGGTCTGTGCAAACATCGAATTAATCGCATCAACAGCTTGCAAAATGATGTCCATCAATTCGGCATTTACTTGACGCTTACCCGTTCGCAGTAAGTCAAAGGTATTTTCAGCTTCGTGGCACACATCGACCATAGGGCCTAAGCTCAAAAAGCCTGCGCCACCTTTTACAGTATGAAAACCTCTAAAAATCGCATTCAGTAAATCAGCATCATCAGGATTATTTTCAAGAGCGACGAGTTGCTCTTGTAGAAGCTCTAAAATTTCACCAGCTTCAATCAAAAAGTCCTGGAGTATCTCTTCATCAACATCAAAAGACATTAAATTTGACTCCTAATTAGAAACCCAGACTTGATAGCAGATCATCCACTTCATCTTGGCCAGTCACCACGTCTTCGCGGGTGTCAGCATTTAAGATAGGGCCTTCTGCTTCAATTTTATTATCATCAATGACTCGATCCGAGTCGGCTGCATTTTCGCCAAAGATTGTCAGCATAGACACTAAACTGCTTTCAACTTCGATGACTAAGTCAATAACTCGGCGGATCATTTGGCCAGTCAAATCTTGAAAATCTTGCGCCATCAATATTTGATTGAGCAGTTCTCTTAGTCGATTTGAATCATGTTCGCTATGGGACATGATATGTTGAACGTCATGACACAAGGACTTAAATTCCACTAAGGAAATGTCCCTACGCATCAATTTGTCCCACATTGGCGTGACCGATTGAATGTTATTTATTATTGTATCGGCCAAAGGTAAACATTCTTCAACTGCATCCATGGTTTTATTTGCAGCTTGCTCTGTCATATCAATGACAAAGTTGAGTCTTTCTTTTGCATCGGGTATTTCATGGTTAGCAAGTTCAACCAGACGGGTATCCAATTGAAAGTCATTTAGTGAACTGTGTAACTGACGGGTCAGCTTGCCAACTTCATCAAACAGTTCACGTTGTATTGGCACTGACAGGTCACGAATGACCGCATCAGCTTGCTCTTGTTGTCCATCTTCAAGCAATTTAACAAGTTGCTGGGCTTGCTCAAGATCTATGAGCCCTGATATTGCTGCCTGCATAACTTATCCTTTGCTTAGGCTAAACGTTCAAAGATTTTATCGAGTTTTTCTTTTAACGTTGCTGCGGTAAAAGGTTTAACCACATAGCCATTAACGCCAGCTTGCGCTGCGGCAATAATTTGTTCACGTTTTGCTTCTGCTGTTACCATTAATACTGGCAAGTGTTTTAATGAATCGTCAGCTCTAATGGCTTTTAACAAATCAATCCCTTGCATACCCGGCATATTCCAATCGGTTACGACAAAGTCAAAATCGCTTTTTTGTAACATCGGTAGTGCGGTATTGCCATCATCTGCTTCTTGAGTATTATTAAATCCCAAGTCTCGCAACAAGTTCTTTATGATACGTCTCATTGTTGAAAAATCATCAACAATCAGTATCTTCATATTCTTGTCCAAGGTTTCCTCCGGTGAGCTTAATTCGTTGCTCTTATTAGTAATTATACCTGTGTCCAATGCTTGAGTTTGCCTTTGAGACGCAGCATTGCCTGACTTAAAATCTGGCTAACACGCGACTCGCTGACCTCAAGAACGGCACCGATTTCTTTTAAATTTAACGCTTCGTCATAATATAGCGACAAAACTAGCGCATCTCTTTCGGGTAATGTGGTAATTGCTTGTGCTAATGCCGATTTAAACTGCACTTCGGCTAAAGAATCAAAACTTTCATCCTCAGTTAATTCATCAGACACAATCACATCTTCTGAAACACCTAAGTCTTCAATCCCAATAACTTTTCCTACTGAAACATCGTTTAAAATATGGTGATACTCTTCAAGAGATATTTCCAATTTTTCTGCGATTTCAGTATCTCTGGCATCACGACCTAATTCTTGACCCAGTTCATCGATAACTTGTGCAACACGGCGTTGATTACGATGTACCGAGCGCGGCACCCAATCACCACGGCGAATTTCGTCGATCATCGAACCACGAATTCGGATCCCAGCAAAGGTTTCAAATTTGGCGCCTTTAGAGCCATCAAACTTTGATGATGCTTCCAGCAGCCCCATCATCCCAGCTTGCAATAAGTCATCAAGTTGTACCGATGCTGGCAGCCTTGCCAACATATGATGTGCAATTCTTTTTACCAGCGGTGCATACTGTTCAACAATTGAGGTTTTATTATCAAACTGAGTATACGCGGCGGCTTTATTCACTCGGTGTATCCTCTTTTACTTCTTTGCGCTGAACAAGACGTTCAACAAAGAACTCTAGATGACCACCAGGCTGCTGTGGCACAGGCCAGCTCATGATTTTATTGGCTAAACCGTGGTAAGCAATGGCTGCTGGTGATTTTGGAAATGCTTCCACAACCAACTTCTGCTTACGTACTGATTTACGTAAATTTTCATCAAATGGCACTGTCGCAACAAGCTCTAAAGCCACATCTAAAAATCTATCGGTTACTTTACTTAACTTGGCGAATAACTCCATGCCTTCTCGCAAACTGCGCACCATATTTGCCACAATTTTGAAGCGGAACACACCGTGCTCACGACTTAATATTTTGATCAGGGCATAGGCATCGGTTATTGATGTCGGTTCATCACAAACTACAATCAATACATCTTGTGAGGCACGGGAAAAACTCAGCACCATATCAGAGATACCCGCTGCGGTATCAACGATTAAAATATCAAACTGGGTTTTCATATCGCTAAAGGCACGAATTAATCCAACATGTTGCGCTTGGGTCAATTCCACCATCGCTTGAGTGCCTGATGTGGCAGGTACAATACCAATGCCTTTCGGGCCTCGAACAATAATGTCGTCTAATTCTGCTTCGCCAGATAATACGTGAGATAAGTTTTTCTCAGCTCGAATACCTAACATCACATCAACGTTGGCGAGTCCTAAATCGGCATCGAGTACTAAAACCCGTTTGCCTTTCTCAGCAAGTGCTACCGCGGTATTAATCGACACACTGGTTTTACCCACGCCGCCTTTACCACCGCTGACTGCAATTACTTTTACTTTATCGTTATTTGGTTGATTCATCATACGTAAACCACTTGCTTGATCTCGGGTCATATCTTTACTCGAATGCATAGGCCATGTCATTTGACCACGCAGTGTCAGGTGACGTTTGAGGTTTTGTTTCGTTAAGTGCTGCTAACGCTTGTCTTGCTAATGAAAGCGTATCGGCAACCTGCATATCTTCTGGAACACGTTGCCCATCAGTAACATAACTTAGTGGCAACCCATTTTGGATTAATACACTTAATGCGCCAGCAATAGATACTGACTCATCTAATTTTGTCAGTATACACCCAGATAACGGGATTCTTTTAAAATGTTCTACGGCATCGAGTAACACTCTTCGTTGAGAGGTTGCCGACATCACCAAATAACTACGAATGGGTATTCTGGTGTTTGCCATCAAATCATCTAACTGCTGATAAAGGCGTAAATCTCGTTGCCCCATACCCGCAGTGTCAATCAATACTAACTTACGATTCTTAAACTGATAAAGAATTTGTTCTAATTCAGTTAAATCATGTGCTTGTTTAACTGGACAGCCCATTATTTTGCCATAAGTTGCCAATTGCTCAAAGGCTCCAATACGATAATGATCTGTGGTAATTAACGCAACTTGTTCTGGGCCATGATGAGCGGCAAATCTGGCAGCAATTTTAGCCAATGAAGTGGTTTTGCCGACACCAGTTGGACCGACAAATGCGACTACGCCACCAGTGCGCACAATATCGTCACCTTGGTTATCGAGCAGGTTGGCCAAACTTTGGGGTAAGGCTCTGACTAAATCGGCGGGAGAAAACTGCTGACTTAGGCTGGATAACTTGGCAGCGACAGCAGGCGAGAACTCTGCGGCAATTAATTTACTTTCAAGCATCGCGCCCACAGGATCGGTGCGTTTTTTCTGTTCTTTCATTAATGAAGAAACTTGATGAGTTAGCAAACCACGCAGTGACGCCATCTCTTCGCGCATTGCTTCCATTTCAGCTGAATGACCTTTATTTGGAGATCTAGACGGCTCAATGTGTTGCTGATGCTGTCTTGGTTCTTTAGCTGCAGGTTTGCTTGCTTCTAACTGTTTAGCCCAATCTGGTAATTCCGGCTCTTCATGTTGCTGGGAAATTTGTTGCTGCAGGCGGCTATGCTGCTTTTCTAATAACGCCTGTAATGAATCAGCTACTGGCGGTGGGCTGACTTTAGTGTGTGCTTTAATAGCAGGTTTATTAGCACCAATTGACACACGGTCTTCAGTCACATTCATAAAGGCTGCAACGGGCGATTTTACTGCAACATCAACTTTAGGCTCATCGTAGTCAACTGCTGCAACAATTTCGATGCCACCAGTTACTTTCTTATTCGACATGATCACCGCGTCAGAGCCCAAAGTCTCTTTGACTTGAGCTAATGCTGAGCGCATATCCTTGGCAAAAAATCGTTTAATTTTCACTACGTACCTCTTTCAAACTGAAAGTCATTGCTATTGCCCAACTGCAGATACTATGCGTATTTGCTTTTCATCGGGTATTTCTTGGTAAGAAATAACCCGTAAATTAGGAATGGTGTATTTCACAAACCGCGACAAAGTTGACCTAAGCATGCCTGATGTCAATAAAATGGCTGGTTGACCGACCATTTCTTGCTTCTGAGAAGCATCTAATAATGACTTCTGCATACGTTCTGCAAGGCCTGGCTCAATATTGGGCCCTTCACCGCCGGTTGCCTGCATAGACTTGTGCAACATCTGTTCCAACTCTGGCGCCAATGTTATGACAGGGATTTCCAATTCGGGCCCAGAGATCTCTTGCACTATCATTCGTTTCAAGGCAATACGTACTGCAGCGGTTAACACTTCAGTATCATTACTTTTGCTGCCGTATTCTAACAGTGTTTGCACGATTGTGCGCAAGTCTCGGATAGAAACTCCTTCATTAAGAAGGTTTTGCATCACTTTTACCACTGAACCTAGCGGCATAACGTCTGGTATAAAGCCATCCACTAACTTCGGCGAGTTTTTCGATAGCATATCCATTAACTGCTGCACTTCTTCATAGCCCAATAATTTAGCCGCATTATTGGTCAGTAACTGGCTTATATGAGTAGCAACAACAGTCGCGGTATCAACCACGGTATAACCTAATGTTTGCGCATGTTCACGTTGCGCTGGAGCTATCCAAACGGCTTCTAAACCAAAAGCTGGATCTTTGGTCTCTATGCCATCAAGCTTGCCGTAAACCTGACCTGGATTAATCGCTAACTCGCAATCATGTCTTACTTCTGCTTCGCCAACTACCACGCCCATTAAGGATATTTGATAGCAGTTGGGGGATAAATCTAAGTTGTCACGAATATGCACTGCCGGTACCAAAAAGCCCAATTCCTGCGATAATTTTTTACGTACCCCTTTAATTCGACTGAGTAACTCGCCGCCTTGACCTTTATCTACCAGCGGAATAAGTCGATAGCCCACTTCAAGGCCAATGGTGTCTACATGATGTACATCTTCCCAGCTTAGCTCTTTGGGCTCAGCCTCTTTGACATCGCTTGGGCCTTTAACTGCTTTTTCTAGCGCAAGGGTTTTATTGTCGTTATTGCGTTTATAAATAAAGTAAGCTGCGCCTGCGGTAATAAATGCAAACGTTAAAAACGCGAAATGTGGCATACCAGGTACAACACCCATAACAAAAAGCACGGCTGATGCAATGGCCATAGACTTAGGACTATGGAACATTTGGCTGATCATCATCCCGCCCATATCGCCAGACTCATTTTGGCGCGTCACCATCAAGGCGGCGGCGATAGATAAAAGCAATCCGGGTATTTGCGCCACCAAACCATCACCAATGGTCAGTAAGGTATAAATCTCCACCGCGCTTGAAAAATCCAAGCCGTGCTGCACCATGCCGATGACAAAACCGCCAAGGATATTAATCACCAGAATCATAATCCCAGCAATAGCATCCCCTTTCACAAATTTTGACGCACCGTCCATCGCGCCATAAAAGTCAGCTTCTTTCGTCACTTCAGCACGGCGAATACGTGCCTGATCTTGAGTTAATGTGCCGGCATTTAAATCGGCATCAATGGCCATCTGTTTACCCGGCATGGCGTCCAAGGTAAAACGCGCGCTCACTTCTGAAATACGCCCCGCACCTTTGGTTACTACGGCAAAGTTGATGATGATCAGGATTAAAAACACCACTAAACCCACAGCATAGTTACCGCCAATCACCACCGAACCAAAGGCTTCAATCACTTTACCCGCGGAGTCACCACCGTTATGCCCCTCAAGTAACACTATTCGTGTTGAGGCCACATTCAATGCTAAGCGTAATAAGGTGGCCACCAGTAAAACAGTCGGAAATGCGGCAAAATCTAGTGGGCGATCACTATAAATAGCGACAAGTAACACGATTAAAGCGAGGGAAATGTTAAAGGAGAATAGAATATCAAGCAGAAATGGCGGCATCGGCAATACCACCATACCTAATGCAGCCAGCACCAATAAAGGGGTACCAATACCTTTGAATGTGCTAAATCGTATTTGCTTTGCTTGACCTAGCGCTGTCTTTACATCCATTAACCGTAAACCCTTTCGTAATATTTTTGACGCTGACATCAGCGAAATGCAATTACTAAGCCAAGCTATTAGTTAATAGCAGCTGTTGCGGTTTGAGTGCCTAAAAACACCGCAGCTAATGTTTTAAATCATCCGGAATAGGTTGATTGAGCGGAATAGGTTTTGGACGTTTACCGCGACCCTTTTGGTATTGTTTTAACTGAAATACGTAAGCTAAGATTTGTGCAATGGCGGTAAATAGTCCTTCCGGTACCTGTTGGTCAATTTTAGTTGTATGATATATGGCTCTGGCTAGCGGCGGCGCTGATACAATTGGCACTTCGTGCTCTCGGGCTATTTCGCGAATTTTAAAGGCCACATCATCAACCCCTTTTGCCACTAAAAATGGCGCAGATGAACGACTGGCATCATATTTTACTGCCACAGCGTAATGCTCTGGGTTAACCACAATCACATCGGCATTGGGCACTTCAGACATCATGCGTTTATTGGCCATCTCATGCTGCAATTGCCTAATACGGCCTTTTACTTCAGGCTTACCTTCAGAGTCTTTATACTCGTCTTTAACTTCTTGTTTGGTCATTTTAAGCTGTTTATTGTGGTTCCATATTTGAAATGGCACATCAATCACCACGATCAATAGCATTGATGAACACAATAAAATAAACATCCATACCAATAGATCCAGCGCGTGGTAAATATTTCCCGGTAAATGACCCATAGATAAGGTCAAAATATCGTAAAAATAAAACGACAATAAAAAATACGCCGATATTGCCACCACCAAAAATTTAGCAATACCTTTAGTTAGTTCAACTAAGGCCTGGGTGCCAAACATTCTTTTAAAGCCTTTAGCAGGGTTCATTTTACTGCCCTTAGGCATAAAAGCTTTAACTGAAAAAGTAATACCGCCTAAGACAATATTGCCAAGGAAGGCAATAAAGGCGAGAAAAGCAATGAAACTGAATAATGGCCAAGCAAGCTCAGCGCCAATAACCCCCCAAACTAGGAACATAGAGTTGGTGTCATAGATCTGATCCCGCTCCATGGTGAGCATTTGCGTCATCACGCTGTGTAAGCTGCGCGCCAGATCTTGGCCAACAAACGCAAACCCCACAGCAGATGCTAATAATACTGCTGCGGTTCCTAACTCTTTAGAGCGGGCGACCTGACCTTTTTCACGGGACTGTTCCAGTCGCTTGGCGGTGGGGTCCTCGGTGCGTTCTTGACCGGTATCTTCTGCCATCTTGTCCCTACTGGCTTATGGAACCGTCAATGTGACAGGTCAGTTGTAAAATATCACACATCAGCAGCTGGGCTTGCAGCCACACCTGATCAAAATGAGACATGATAGGGCCTAGGGTCAGCCAGAGAATAAATAAGCCACTGACCATAGTCACTGGAAAACCGATGGCAAAAATATTCAACTGCGGTGAAGCCCGGGTCATTACTCCAAACGAGAGGTTAATAAGCAATAATGCCACAATCGCTGATATTGACATGGTTAACGCCGCGCCAAACATATAACTGCCAAACTCGGTAAGTTTTTTATAATTGGCAATGCTAAAGCCTTCGGTTGAAACCGGAATGGTTTCAAAGCTGGCCACCAGCATTTTAAACATCAATAAATGACCATCTACACTTAAAAAAATCAAGGTCGCCAGCAATAAAAAGAAGTTACCCACTACCGGGGTTTGCTCACCGGAGCCTGGGTCCACCATGGAAGCGAAGCCTAAACTGGTTTGCATACCAATAATTTGCCCTGTTAATACAAAAGTTTGCATCACTAAAATGGTCACAAAACCAATAGCTGTGCCCACTAAAATCTGCTGAGCTGAAACAAATACTGCAGTTAATGAAAATAGCTCCACATATGTTGTTTTTGGCAGTACCGGCGCAACGGCAATGGTGATGGCCATCGCCAATAATAAGCGGATCCGCGACGGAGTCGTATTGGCGCCAAAGACCGTCATTACCATTAGCATTGAAGAAATACGAAACAGCGGCCAAATATAGGCGGCAATGGTTTGGCTAATTTCCTCGAACAGAATATCCAATGACCTAACCTATAACCTACGGGATCATATCCACCATATTATAGAAAAAATCCATCATGGTTTGCACCAGCCAATGGCCTAAAAACATCAGTGAAAACAGGGTCATTAATAGACGCGGTAAGAAACTTAAGGTTTGTTCATTAATGGAGGTGGCAGCCTGAAACACCGCCACAATCAAACCGACAAATAAACCCGGTAAGATAATAGCCGAGACAATGAGCACGATAACGGACAGCGCCTCACGAAAAATATCAATCAATGACTCTGGTGACATTAGCCCTGCTCCCTAAACCTAAGTGCCGAAACTACTGGCCAAGGTGCCCAGTACTAAGCCCCAACCATCAACCAACACAAACAGCATGATTTTAAAGGGCAAGGACACAATCATCGGCGATAACATCATCATACCCATTGCCATCAAAATACTGGCGACCACCAAATCCAATACCAAAAATGGCACAAATAACATAAAGCCAATTTGAAACGCGGTTTTAAGCTCACTGGTGATAAACGCTGGTATCAAAACGCTCATCGGAGCCAGCTCAGGGGAAGTGATATCGGTATAACCTGAAATTTCGACAAAGGTTTCTAAATCTGTGGTTCTGACTTGCGCCAACATAAACTGCCTTAAGGGCTCTTTACCCACTTCAAAGGCTTGCTGCATTGTCAGAGTTTCATTCATGTAAGGTTTTACCGCTTCAGCATGAATTTTATCAAATACTGGCGCCATGATAAAAAAGGTCATGAACATGGTAATGCCAATGAGCACCTGATTTGATGGGGTTTGCTGCAAACCTAATGCTTGGCGCAAAATTGATAGCACCACGATGATGCGGGTAAATGAGGTCAGCATTATTACCATTGCTGGAATAAAGCTCATGGCCGTCATTAGCAGTAAAATCTGCATAGTGACTGAATATTCGGTACTGCCGTCAGCCCCTGCAGTCACTGTCACTGCTTTTAGTAAGCCATCTTCTGCAAAACTAACTGGCGTGAACATTAATCCAGCCAACAAAGCCAGCACTATCCATCTTTTCATTATTGCAGATCCTTGGCCTTGACTGTTGCTTGCGCTTTGGCTTGCTTGAGACGAGTGGCAAAACTAGTGCTTTCTATTTCAACGTTTGTGTCTAGCTTATCAATAAGGTTAACTTGCTGTGAGGTCACCCCTAACAGATATTGCTGACCTTCAAGCTCAACCAGAACCAGCTTTTCTTTTTGACCAAGTGGCGTCATGGCAATGGTTTTTATCACCCCTTGATTTGACTGCACTAAGTTTAATTTTTTGACAATAAATGCCAGTAAAAAGATGATGGCGATAACGAGAATAAGCCCGCCCACCATGCTTGAAAGCGCAGCCACATTTGATGTTTCTGGGGCTTTAGACACGGTTGTGGCAACTGCGGTTGTTGCCGTGTCAGTAAGCGCAGAGCTAGCTAACGCTAGCGAGGAGAACACATTCAACACAGGGTTAAATCCTTAATGCTTGTTCGATTACTTTAACTTCTTAATGCGTTCTGTTTGGCTAATCACATCTGTCAGACGAATACCAAACTTGTCATTCACCACAACCACTTCGCCATGAGCGATAAGCGTGCCATTTACCATAACATCAAGGGGCTCACCCGCCACCCGATCTAGCTCGACCACCGAACCTTGGTTCAGTTGCAGCAAGTTACGAATACTAATAAAACTGCGACCGACTTCCATCGAAATCGTTACCGGTATATCCATAATGGCATCGAGCTTTTCAGCTTGATCATGCGAGATTGGCGCGGCTTCATCTACCAGTTCATCAAGGGCGACTTGTTCAGCTTCTTTTGCTTCTTCAAGTGCCTGCTCTGCCATTGCTGCAGCCCAATCATCGGTATCACTCATTTATTTCACCTTAAAATTCTGACATGTTATCCGTTAAACATTCACGGACAATAATTATTAAATCTATAAATTATTATTAATTTCAGCATCTTGTTTAAAAACTTTTTAAAAAAGATTGTTAAAATAAAACTTTTTTTGAAATAAGCCTGTCTATAGCACAGTAAGATCGCGGGCTTTGCCTTTACGAGTAATTAGCTGTAATTCTGATTTCGCCGTTTCAGGCCTTGGAATAACTTCGCTAATTTTTAATGCCAGATTTTCGCGGGATTGACCTAGCTTACAGCGGTAAGTCGGTAAGTCCTCAACTCGCATCATCACATGCTCAGGCAGTTCAATAGGAATAATATCCCCAGCTTTAAAGCCCATCACATCTCTTAATGTCACTTCATGCTCAATGATGTTGGCATCAATCCCTACTTGCACATCCATGATCTCATCACGCAATGCTTGTCCCCAACGCATATCAGTATCTTGTTTATCACTTTGAACACCGGCATCAAGCAGCTCACGAATAGGCTCGATCATCGAATATGGCATGGTGATATGAAAATCACCGCCGCCGCCATCCACTTCAATATGAAAAGAGTTAATGACCACCACTTCTGTTGGGCTAACAATATTGGCCATGGCAGGGTTGACCTCTGAGTCTAAATACTCAAACTCAACATCCATTACTGGTGCCCAGGCATCTTTATAATCTTCAAAAATGATTTTCAATAGCAGCTGGACGATACGACGCTCTGTGGGAGTAAACTCACGCCCTTCAATTTTTGCATGAAAGCGGCCATCACCACCAAAAAAGTTATCCACCAAAATGAAGACTAACCTTGCTTCCATGGTGATAAGCGCCGTGCCTTTTAACGGACTAAAGCGCACCATATTCAGGCTGGTTGGTACGAATAGGGTATGAACGTACTCACCAAACTTAAGCATTTGCACGCCGTTAATAGACACTTCAGCAGCACGGCGCATCATGTTAAACATGCTGATGCGTAAGTGACGAGCAAAACGTTCATTTACAATTTCAAGGGTTGGCATTCGCCCACGAACAATGCGATCTTGAGAGGAGAAATCATATGCTCTGGTTTCATCAGTATCATAAATATCATCTTCATCAACATCGTCGACGCCATGGAGTAGCGCATCAATTTCGTCTTGGCTTAATAAATCACTCACATCATCACCTTGGATTTTTCATGGCGTTATTGCATTACAAAACCAGTAAAAAGTACTCTTTCAACGACTTTTTGGCCGGTTATGGGTTGCAATGTATTTTGAACATTTAATAGGGCTAATTGGCGTAATTCATCTTTACCCGCTTGGGTACTTAGCTTTTGTACATCTGCTGCGCTAAATGTGTTTAAAAGCGCATGTTCAATTAGAGGAATGTGCATTTTTGCAGTAACGCCGTCATCGCCTCGCACCATTAACTGCACTTTTATTTCAACTAAACGTGAACGATTAGCACCCGCTAGATTGAATAAAAATGGTCTTGGCATACCCACATAATTTGCCTTACCAGTAGCTGCATCAGTTACTACAGTTGCAGTACTTATGTCAGTTGCAGGTGAGTTTGCAGTCGCTTTCGCATTGTCGCCAATAAAAAACAGCACTGTCACAGCAATGCCTGCCAGCAGCAACATGCCAACCACCAAAAAAATAATCATTTTATTGATACTTTTTGGTGGGTTCTGGGTAGTTAATTCTAAAGAAGCTTCTTCTGGCATAAATGATTCCATCACGCTGTTGTTATTATTGTGTTAACTAAGTTTCAGCTTAGTTTTTGATTTTGCGATCATTAACCCATAGGTTACCGACTTAAGCGTAATAATCTATAGCTGAACTGCCACTCATGGCATGTTTTGTGACTATCTCAAGTTCTTGTGCTGAAATTTCATCCAAAAGCCTGTCATTACTAGCACTCGACTCATCATAATCAGCGTTTTTCTGCTGTTCGCCGTCTTGAGAAACATGACTGTCAGCCAATTGCAGCCCTTCTTCTGCTAGCATTTCCCGTAGCCGCGGAATAGCTTGCTCCAATAGGTCTCGGGTTTGTGTCTGCGCCACTTGAAATTGCACTTGGGTTTGATCGCCATTAACTTGAACTCTGACCACCATATGGCCAAGCTCTGCCGGATCTAATCGAATTTCCGCATGTTGAATGCCCTGTCCTACCATCGTCATGAGTTGTTGCTTCATCACAGGGGCGAACTTTTGGATCATCTCCTGCATTTGCCCTACCGACTCAGATCCTTGGCGTAACGATAATTGAAATTGCGGCACATCACTTTTATGCACTGACGTTAAGCTACTTTGATTTTGTATCGCCTTGAGATCCACAGATTCTGCATCAAGAGTAAACTCACCAGCGCTAAGGACAATGGCATTATTTGCTAGGGCATTACTACTAGGACTATTGGCAGAGGAAGGAATAGCAGACTTATCCATGGATACCGAGAACTCAGCTTTACTCAGGTTAACCCCAGATTCCTTTGAGGTTATTTTGCCTTCAATACTGTCAGGAGCGCCTAAAGTTTTGTTTGCATCAACTAAGCCTTTGTTTACATCAACTAGGTTTTTGTTTACATCAACAGCAGCGCTATTGTTATCCATTATGTTTTTATGAATTGAACTAAAGCCACTGCTAAGTGCAAGGGCTGGTTTTTCAGCATTATCTATGGCGCTGGTTGTTGCTAACTCAATCAAAGGGAGTAAGGCTCCACCTTGGATGGGAGTTTGCTGGTTAAAGTCAGTGATCAGCTGATTTAACTCCTTGACTGATAATGCTGACAACTCAGCTGCAGACATTGCACTAAATTCAGATAAATTTTGTAGTTGCTCAGCTGAATAGTCACTTAAAAATTCTGTAGTTGAACTGTCGGTATCTGCTGCCATAGCATCTATTTGGGGCATTGAAATCGCTTCAGCTAAGTTACCTAAAGCCTCTTGTGACAGTTCAGCTGAATCGGCCTCAATAGCCAGCGGCAATATGTTGCCACCTGTTGGTTGGCTATTGGTTTCAAAATTTTCTGCTAAGTCAATTTGAGCAAAGATTAAAGCAATATCGGTTTCTGCAGCAATATGCTCTTGTGAGGCATTGTCATCCACCAGATTGATATCTGTGTTATTTTCAGAAGCTTGCTCAGTGTTACCCTGCATCTCATCAGTTTGAGAAACTTGATTAAGCGCCGACAAAAAAGATGAGCTATCAGTACCTTGCGGCGTCTCTCCCGTTGGGGAATTCGCCATTTTATTGCTATTTCCAAGTAAAATATTACTCACTTGCTGCATAACAAACTCCGAGTTAATAACACCGAAAACCTATTGGTGCTATAAAATTATGAAAGTCACATTGCTGACGCTTTTATTATTAATAACGAACAAAGCAATAAGAGTGCCAGAATAAAAATTAATTAGGCTAAAAACGGATAAGGGAATTTAACGCGGGGTTTTACGAATAAACTGCTGCATCGCAAATTCATCTGAGGCTTTTTGCTCTTGTTTATTGGCTATTTGCTGAGCTTTTTGATCATTTTTAGCTAACAACAATTCAACCGCTTTACGCTTTTGTTGCTTTTGCTGCCAATTAACTTGTCGATGTTGGGTCTGATTTTGTGCTTCTTTAACGGTATTAACTTGCTGCACTAGTGCTTGGTCAATTTGCTTAATAAATTCATGAAAAGAATGATATTCACTGGCACTTAGCGTTTTGCCTTGATTTTCATTCATTTGCTTCATGTACTCGAGACGATAATTATTTAACGCCTCTAATTGCCCCTCACATTTTTGTAGTTCTAATTGTGCAGATTTAAGCTGTAAAGCCGCCTGTTCTTCTGCTTCTTTATTGAGTTTAAGCACTGTGATTAATGGATCAGCCCGGCGCATTATTTACACTGAGCAGCAATCTGCCCAACCATGGTTTGACTGTTATCAAAGGAAATAACATCTTTAAATCCTTGGCGTAAAAATGCATTCATCGCTGGTTGTAACCGAATAGCGTTATCAATGCGTGGATCGCTGCCTTGGGAATAAGCCCCAATTGAAATTAAGTCTCTGTTTTGCTGATAAAGTGAATACATCTGTTTAACCAGACGCATGGACTCTAAATGCTCAGTGCTAATCACCATAGGTGCGACGCGGCTAATGGACTGCTCAATATCAATCGCGGGGTAATGGCCAGAATCTGCCAGCGTTCTTGATAACACAATATGACCATCTAAAATCGCCCGTGACGCATCGGCAATGGGATCTTGTTGATCATCACCTTCGGTAAGCACGGTATAAAATGCGGTAATCGAACCTTGACCTGGGCCGCCGTTACCTGCCCGTTCGACCAAGCGGGGTAATTTAGCAAACACCGATGGCGGATAACCTTTGGTCGCCGGAGGCTCACCCACTGCCAAGGCTACTTCACGCTGGGCTTGGGCGTAACGGGTTAAACTGTCCATCAATAACAATACGTTATAGCCAAGGTCTCTAAAATACTCCGCAATACGTGTTGAGGTTTCACAGGCGCGTAATCGCATCAATGGTGAAGTATCAGCAGGTGCTGCGACCACCACAGATCTGGCTCGGCCTTCTGGGCCTAAAATCTCTTCAATAAACTCTTTTACTTCACGGCCACGTTCACCCACCAGCCCCACCACAATAATGTCAGCAGTGGTGCCGCGAGTCATCATGCCTAACAGCACACTTTTACCCACACCAGAGCCGGCAAACAGGCCCATCCGCTGGCCTTTACCTACGGTCAACATGGCATTAATGGCTCTAACCCCAACATCTAATGGTTCGGTAATCGCGCGGCGCGATAAAGGGTTAATGGGCGGCGCATGACGCGAGGCATGTTGCTCAGTATTTAATGGTCCAAGGCCATCAAGGGGTAAACCACTACCGTCTAAAACTCTACCAAGTAAACTTAAGCCGACACTTAACCCTGACTGCTCACCTAAAGGCTGCACTCTTGCTCCCGGTAACACCCCTCTTAATTCATCTACGGGCATGAGATAAAGTAATTCATCATCAAATCCAACGACTTCAGCCACTAGCTCACCGGCCATGGTTTCGATAGAGCATAAACTGCCAACAGGGGCTCTACAGCCGGTAGCTTCGAGGGTTAAGCCAACAACCCTAACCAGCTGACCACTGGCCACAGGCCGAATGGGGGTGACTTTATTACTATGAAGTTTAAATTTATTTAGTAACTGATGTTGGCGATTTAGCATCATCTACCTCATCAACAAGGTGTAAACCCTCTTCATGTACGACAGAAGAAACATTGTCATCAGTGAGTTGATCCCGCTTTGCTCCCACCACCTTAAGGCTACATTCGCTAGCATCCTCGGCAATGCTAGTGGTGTAGTGACTTGAATCTGACTTAATCGTTTGCACATTGGCCTGAATCGCTGCGACCTGTTGCTGCAAGCCACTAAGAGCTTGACTCATACGCGCTTCAACTCGTAAGTCGACACTGGAGCGCTCGCTGTGAATGATGCAGTCACCGTTTTTAAGAGATGGATCAGCTTCAATTTCCCAACGATTCTTAGCTAATTGCGCTTCACTGTATAATTGATTAACAAGTGCTGCATCATCTGGGCTAAACCTCAGAGTGACTTGTTGTTTTTTAATCGGTAACGAATCTACCCCTTGACGCAGTACAGATAAAATATGTTCAGGATGAGTTTGTAATTCATTACCGACGATGGATTTGGTCAGATTAATGGATAGCTGTAATAGCTCAGCTTCAATTTCAGCATCAAGCACTAATAAGGGTTGCTCAAATTGCTCAACTAAGCCAGATAAACGCTCAAGCATCTCATTAGCTTTGGCTAAACCCACTTCATAACCTTGTTGTTCTCCTTGGCTAAAGCCTTCAGCGTGACCTTGCTCTAAACCTTCAAGCCGACCTTGCTCCGTGCCTTTCGCTAGCCCATCAAGCTGGCCTTGCTCAAAACCTTCTTGTTCAGCTTCAACTCGAATTTGCTCTATTTCAGCCATGGTAGGCGGTAAAAGGGGCTTGTCTTCAGCAACAGGCTGGGAATTTTGACGTCCTAGTTGGCCAAATAAATTTGAGCCAGTGTCAGTTTTTTGTTGGGAAACATCCGGTAATTGCCAATGGCTAAAATCTTCATCAACTTCTGTTAGGTTATTATTGTTATTAGCTTTAGTCATGATTGCTCTGGTTGTACCTCGTTATAAAATCGGCTTAAATCGGACTATAGGAACTCATCACCACCGCCGCCACCGAGTATAATTTCGCCGCTGTCACTTAATCGACGCGCAATCGCAAGGATCTCTTTTTGAGCCATTTCCACTTCACTGATCCTTATCGGCCCCATGGCTTCAAGATCATCACGTAATAGCTCACCTGCTCGCTTAGACATATTACCAATAATTTTGTCAGATAACTGATCATCAGCACCTTTTAATGCTTTCATTAGCACATCTTGTTGAACTTCACGCAGCAAAGCTTGAATACCGCGATCATCTACATCAATTAAGTTTTCAAACACAAACATCAGATCTTGAATTTGCTGCGCCATTTCTTCATCAGATTCACGCATGGTTTCCATGATCTGGCCTTCAACACCCGTATCAAGGAAGTTCATGATATTGGCCGCCGCTTTCAAGCCGCCCATTTTCGCAGCTTGTGCGCCGCCTTGTCCGGCAAATTGTTTTTCCATGATGTCGTTTAATTCTTGCAAAGCTGCTGGTTGAACTTCTTCTAAGTTAGCAATGCGCATCATTAAATCTAAACGGGTATTTTCAGGGAACTGACTGAAGATTTCAGCCGCTTGATCAGGCTCTAAATAAGATAAAACAATAGTTTGGATTTGTGGATGCTCGTTTTGAATAATGGTCGCCACTTGGCGTGCATCCATCCACTTAAGCGAATCTAAGCCTTTAGCGCCACTGCCCATAATAATTTGTTCAATCAAATTACCGGCTTTGTCTTCACCTAGGGCCGCAGTTAATGCTTTGCGGACAAACTCTTCACTGTTAAAACCAATGGAAGAAAACTTCTGAATCTCTTCCAAAAACAGCTTATGCACCCCAATGACTTTCTCTTGACCAAAGTCTTGCATGGCGGCCATGGCCATACCGACTTTTTGCACTTGTTTTGGCTCTAAGTGCTTTAAGATTGAGGCGGCATCTGCTTCACTTAAGCTCAGTAACAAAATAGCAGTTTTATCAATGCCACTCAGCTCTTCAAGAGTAGCCTGTTCGCCTACGGGTGCTACCAGGGTATTATTTGCCATCTTCTTGTAACCAACTCTTAATTACTTGGGTAGAAAGTTCAGGTTCATTAGCCACTAATGCCCTTATCGACTTAATCATATCATCATCTTTATGCAGGTTTGGTATTTGAATCGAGCCATCATCGGCATAGCTATAATCTGCTTGTTGGCTATTGAGCATACCCAAGGTATCGGCGGCATACTGATCTTCAATCTCAGCCAATTCATGACCTAAGCGCGGCTCTTCGGGCATCTCGACTTCGTCGTTATTAAACAAACGATTTAACATAGGGCGAATCACAAACAAAATCAGCACTAAGACTAAAAACGCCCCTAACACCAATCTCACCGCGCGCCAAAACCAAGGCTGCTCCCACATTTCAGCGGCGGGCAGCTCTTCAATAAGCTGGTTCATAAACGGTACTGTGACCACTTCTAAGCTATCACCACGTTGACTGGTAAAGCCCATCGCCCCTTCAAGTAAGCGACGAATATTGGTTAGCTCTTGTTCGGTGCGCGGAATGCGGGTCACTATGCCACTTTCATCAGCTGGTCCCGGTTTATAATCAATGGCCACCGACACACTGACTCTGCGCACCACACCCACTTGCTGGCGGGTATGGCTGATGGTGGTATCAAGTTCAAAATTACGGGTTGCTTCTCGATGGCTATTGCCATTAACGGCTGTAGTTTGCTCTGCGCCTGCTTCTTGTGGAATATCTGAATCCATAGGAGGCTGATTGGTTAATGCCCCTGGAATGCCACCCATTGATTGACCGCTTGAATTACGCTCTATGGTCATTTCACTGCGTACAGCGGGTAAATCAGGCGAAAATCGTTTCGCGGTTTGCTCAATCGCGGTGAAGTCCATGTTGACATCCACTTGAGAAGTGAAGTTTTCAGGGCCTAGAATAGGCATTAATATCGAATCGATTTTGTTACGATATTCTGCTTCTTGATGCTGCACTAATTCAAGCTCGCGGCGGGCTCTTGAGGAGGCGCCATCTTGGCTACCTGAATTTAGCAGGCGGCCATTTGAATCGGTCACTGTCACCCGGCTTGGCTCTAAGCCTTGTACTGCTGAGGCGACAATATCAACGATAGAGTCAATTTCTTCTTGGCCAAGGCTACCACGACGAACGCTCACAACTACGGTAGCGCTAGGTTTAGATTTATTACGGGCAAACACATTTTCTTTGGGAATAGCTAATATCACTTTGGCGCGGCTAATACTTTTTAGCTCTTCTATCACTCTGGCTAAATTAACTTCTTGGCTTTGTTTAAGGCGGGCTTGCTCCATGCGCTGACTAACACCAAAACCGCTGTCTTGGCTTAAATAATCGGTTGGTTGACTACTGGCTTCAACGCCTGCACGGCCCAGCAGCAGTTTGACATTTTGATATTTGTTTTCAGGAATACTGACTACATCGCCGGAGATTTTATAGGCAATTTTATTCTTATCTAAAACGTCCAATACTTGGATCATTTCAGCAGTTTCCATTTGCCCTAACGGCCTATATTCAGGCTCTTGCGCCCAAATAATCATAAATACTGCCAGCACAAGACATACAGCTAAAGCCAATATCATAGTGATTTGACGCATAAAGTCAGCACTACCAAACGAGCTTTTCAAGCCAGGTTTATTTTCCTGCTGAATCCCTGTGCTATCGACTTTATCTGAATCTAATACTAGATCTGTGCTCACAATATTTACCTACTTCAATACCAGAATATCAACAACAATACTATTAACAAAAGCCTAAACAGGCATACTCATAATTTCTTTATACGCTTCTACAAGTTTGTTTCTCACTTGCACCGTTGCTTCAAATGCAACCCCGGCTTTTTCACGGGCAATCACGGTATCAGATAAGGTCACAGTGCTATCACCCATCTCTAATCGGGTGGCTAAATTAGCTGAGTTTGATTGTAAATCAGCCACGCCACCAACCGCTTGAGATAACAATTGGCCAAAGTCAGCACCAGAAGTATTACCGACTTTTTGAATCATATCCGCTTGAATAGGTAAGCCAAGATTAGGCGAAATCTCACCCTTTAAGGATTGCATTTCTTGTAAAAAAGGATTTGAACTAATCTGCATTGTAAACTCCATTCGTCGGATATTTGACGACTTAAAAACAGTTACAATAGAATTAGCAAGTAGGATGCCAACAATAGCTTAAATACACTTAAGCCCATGAAAAGAGCTTAAAAACAACTTGAAAGGGTGAAAAACACACAAAATAGAACCGCTTTAGTAACATCAAAGCGGTTAAGCTAATATTTTAGAATTTAGAGTTAAGTATAAAAATGAACTAAACGTCGATATTTAAGCAGGGACTTGAATACCCAAGTCACGCATTTTAGCCATTTTATAGCGCAATGTTCTGGCGCTAATTCCCAGCTTCTCAGCTACGTCTTTACGGCTACCATTACATAGATTTAAGGTTTCCAAAATAATCACATGCTCTTGAGCCTGCAGTTCGCCCCCAAGCCCGTCCGTTTCAGCAGCGGCCACGGGTTGCTCATTGGGGCTCAAAGTAACATCTTCAGCTTCAAGAATAATATCCGCGCCAGTTATCTCCTCGCCATTATTCAGTATCAAGGTGCGCTGAATAACATTATCCAGCTCACGGACATTACCTGGCCAGCGATAAGCCAATAAACGACGACAAGCTATCTCATCTAACTCTGGCACTGGTGAGACATTAAATGCCTTAGCATGCTTAACCAGCAAGTGCCTTGCTAAGGGTAAAATATCAGCCGGTCGTTGGTTTAATGCCGGCCAGGTTAGTGGAAATACATTAATGCGGTAATATAAATCTTCTCGAAATGCGCCCGATGTTGCCATGGACTTTAAATCACGGTTTGAAGTGGCAAGTACCCTCACATCAAGGGCTATGGTTTTACGGCCACCTAAACGCTCAACTTCACGCTCTTGCAGTACTCGCAACAATTTGGCTTGCAGCCCTAGCTCCATCTCAGAAATTTCATCAAGCAATATGGTGCCGCCTTGAGCCTGTTCAAATTTTCCAGGGCATGCCTGATAAGCGCCTGTAAAAGCGCCTTTTTCATAGCCAAATAAGGTGGCTTCAAGCATATTTTCAGGTATTGCTGCGCAATTAATGGCGATAAAAGGTTTTTCTGCTCGAGGGCTGTTCTGATGAATATAACGTGCTAGCACTTCTTTGCCCGATCCACTTGGCCCCATGATCATCACTGAGGCATCAGAGCTTGCCACCCGCTGGGCAATATTCAGTAGCGCCAAGCTTTTGTCATCGGCGACCACAGGTTGACCTAAATTTTGTTTAAGGGGTAAGTAGCGAGATACCTGATTTAACAACACTTCAGGCGCAAAAGGTTTAGCCAGATAATCCGCCGCACCAAGTTTTATGGCGCTAACCGCACTGTCAATGGTGGCAAAAGCAGTCATTAATAAAATGGGGACTTTACTATGGTTTTGCTGTAAATAGTTTAATAGCCCTAGCCCGCCAATACCATCCATTTGCACATCACTAATAACCATATCAAATGTCGTGGTTTTCATGGCAATAATGGCCTCTTCTGCAGAGCCCACATCAACGCAGTCATATTGGGCTAACATCAAGGTATCAAGTAAGGCTTCACGCAGCGCGGCATCATCTTCAACTAACAGTAACTTGGCTTCACTCATGGGATCCCTCCACTATTTTTTTGGCTTGTTCCGTGTCTTTAGCCATAGGAAATGATAGTCGAATTAAGCTGCCTTTGTGCGGCTGCGATGTCACCTGTAATCTGCCGCCATGATTTCTCACCACGGTTTGCACTACCGCTAAGCCTAGGCCTGTCCCTTGGCTTTTAGTGGTAAAAAAAGGCTCCAATACTTGTTGCTGCATCTCTTTTGATAAACCCTTACCGTTATCAATCACATCGATATTAATGCCGTGTTCATCTTCGCCAGTCACAATCTGAATTTCTGTGGCATTGGCCTCTAGGCTGTTCATCACCAGATTGTTAATCGCCGAGCTTAAGGCATTCGTGTTAGCCATAATGTGTTTATCGGTTTGATCAATAAAGTGTAATTTACACTGTTTGTTTTCAACAATGGGCTCACAATTTGCCAGCACAGGCTCAATAATATCTGCAGTAGATGTCGACTCTGCGGCGCCATCTTGTTTGTTTCTTGCCATCAGTAGCATGTCATTAACTTGACGCTCTAGCTCATTAAGCCTATCGACTAACTTGCCTTGAAAACGCTTTTTAGCCGTATCATTTAATTTAGGGCTAGCAAGGTTTGATGCATATAACATCGCGGCCGATAACGGCGTTCTGACCTGATGCGCCAAGGTTGCCACCATTTTGCCCAGTGCTGATAAGCGCTGTAAATGAGAGAGGTTTTTCTGTAATAAGCGGGTTTCAGTTAAGTCAGTTAACACAATTAACTGCCCAGGCTCTGGCGACAGCGGAGTAATCGCCAGCTTTACTCGGCGGCCATCTTTTAGTGACACTTCATAACCGTCATCATCTTGGGGTGAAAAAGCGCGGTTAATAATGTCAAACCACTTGGCCCCTTGCAGCGGCCGGCCTAATAAGTCAGTTGCGACTGGGTTGGCCAAGGTCACAATACCGTCACCATTGATAATCACTACACCTGAAGGCATAGCTTGAAGAATATGCGCCATTTGATTAGACATATTAGCTGCCTTTTGCGGACGTGATGTTTCAGCTTGCAGATCGAGGTTCACTGATTGACGCAGTGTAATTGGCGCTGCTGGCGCCTCGCTGACAATTGCTGCAGGCTCGGCTAGTTTGTAGCTATCACAATACTGCGGCTGTTCTACTAGTGATTGCGCTGAATACATGGTCACTCCGTCAAAATAATAACTTTTCACAAGCTAATGCATGAGGTATGCCAGTTTCAGAACATTTATATTTCTGAAAACAAAAAAGCATGCCATAAGGCATGCTTTCTTTTATTTTTCAATCAATTAAAGAACTTATACTCGTGAGTAATTTAATCCTTACCCATGCCATACTTACGCATTTTTTCAACCAAGGTGGTTCGGCGTATGCCTAACATTTCAGCGGCTCTGGCAACCACGTTATCTTGTTGCTCTAACGCTTGGCGGATCATGTCAATTTCAAGCTCTGCCAATAAATCCTTAAGGTTTACCCCTTCAGGCGGTAATTCACTTGGAAAGCGGGTATCAGGTAGCTCTATGGGTTCCTCATCACTGAAGATAGATGCTAATGCATCACGCTCTTGCTGCTCTTCACTGACTTCAACACAATATTCTGGCACATCGATATAACGATATTTTCTTGGTAAGTCATTCACATCAACCAAGCCACCAGGGAATAAAATCGTTAAACGCTCGACTAAATTCGACAGTTCGCGGACATTACCAGACCAATTATGGGCCTTTAATGATTCGATTGCGCGCTGGGTAAAGCGGATTTTACCGCGGCCTTCGTTAAAAACACGGCTCACAAGCTCTTGCAATAATAATGGCACATCATCACTGCGCTCACTTAATGAAGGCATTTCTATTGGAAACACATTCAAACGATAATATAAATCTTCTCGAAATTCATTTTCGCTGATCATGGTTTCTAAGTCACGGTGAGTGGCCGCAACAATGCGTACATCGGTATTGATGGTTTTAGAACCACCGACACGTTCGAATACTTTTTCTTGCAATACCCGCAGTAACTTTACCTGCATTTGCAGTGGCATATCGCCTATTTCATCAAGAAACAGCGTGCCATTTTCAGCTAATTCAAAGCGGCCTTTACGGGTTGAAATAGCCCCAGTAAATGAGCCCTTTTCATGGCCAAATAGTTCACTTTCTAATAACTCAGGCGGAATAGCACCACAGTTGACCGGGATAAATGGTCCATCGCGGCGATCAGACATGTAATGAATATTACGGGCTACCACTTCTTTACCGGTGCCAGACTGACCCAGTACCAGCACGGTTGCGTCAGAGCTGGCCACTTGGCTAATAAGGTGTCTGACATTGGCAATACCTTCACTGCGGCCCACTAAACTTCTGAACAGTTTAGTTTGGTTAGCGCTGGTGGGTGTTTGCGGCTGTTTAGCTTGGCCATAGACTTGACAAAAATGCAGTAATTCGGTCAATTGCGGGTAGCTTATTGGCTCAGCAATGGTGCCTAATACGTTGCCACCATTAAGGTTACTTTCACCTGATAATAGCACTGGCTGCCAAGGCATTGATGACTTCACGCTTTTAATAAACTCAGCCGTGACTGATTGGGTATCAAGCACTAACGCCCGATAACGACAGTCTGCGGTTAATGAGGCAAGATCGTCTTTAGTAATTAGATGATACTTTTCACCTAAAAAATCAAAAATACAACAAAGACGAGAAACACGGTCAGAAGGTTCAGCAACAATTAATATTCGTTGTTCTATTTGCATCATTAAGAAGGCCAAAGCTCGAGTTATTATTATTTCACAGCCATTATCACGCTATACGAGATAAAACGGAAGTGCGACTTGATTGTGATTATTATATGCAATATGGATAAATATTTGGTGACAAACTTACCACAAATACATTAATACAACATCCTACCTATACGCTTTGGTTACACATAGTGTAAACACGGACATCTGCGCAATATAGTCTAAACGTTTTTATAAAATGAATATTGTATTATCAGCCAGTGAGAATCAAGTGACAAACCACAAAATTACAGCATCTCATTGATTTATGAAACCAACAGACTACTTTACACACAAATGCCAACAAACTGTGACCGGCTTTACGGCATTGAAAACCGACAAAAGGCGCTTGCTGCGCCTTTTGTTAATCAACACTTAACTAGCTTCAGAGGTTACTTGGTGCATTTCTTCTGGGATAGCATCCCAACCTTCTTTAATGGTTCGTAACAACCCCGCTACTTCATCAATGGCTTCAGCATCATTATTGATGTTGGCATCTGATAATCTGCGCAACATAAAGTCATATAACTGAGTTAAATTTCCGGCGACATCACCATCGGCTTCCATATTTAAACTGCCATTAAGCCCAGACACAATGCCAATAGCCTTACCCAATAACTCACCACGGCTGGCGATATCACCTTGATCAATGGCATATTTTGCTTGAGCAAGTCTTTCAAGTGCACCTGCTAATAACATTTGTATAATTCGGTGTGGCGACGCCACTGCCATGCCACTTTCGATTGATACCTTGCGATATGTCTGCAGTGAACCTCTCATAATTACCTACCTATTTGCATCTATAGATTTATATACGTTTATTTGGCGCTTAGCCGCATTGCCAGCCTGAAGTAATAGCTTGCGATGCTCTAACACTCTCGTAGCCTTTATAAATAAAGATTGAGTGTAATCAAACTGACTTTCAAGTACTGCTCTATCAGTAACGCTATCATCGTTAACTAACGCTTGAATGACAATTTGACGCCGCTGAATAAGTACCTGCAATTGTGATACCAACTCATCAACTTGTTCATCTTCCGGTTTAGCCTGTTCTATTTGCGTAATAGCGGAAAACGCTGCTGAATTGAGTTGTTCAAGTTCACTAAGGATGGGATTCACTGAGTACTCCAACGTAGGGGAAATAATGTTAAGCAGTATTTAGGGCTCAAAAGCGAGTTACATCGTCAAAGCATCGCCAAAGTAGCCCTATTGAATTTGTATTAAGTCTTCTTCACCACACCAGGCATAGAATCTAAGGCATTAAACAAAGAGCTCGACTGGGAGTTAAGGCTTGCCACCACTAAATCCATGGCATTAAATTGCTTATATAAACGGTCACTGTAGGCGCTCATTTTTAAATCTAATGCTTCTCGACTGTCTTCAAGGCGAGACAACTGATTATTAACTGTTTCATCGCGGCCATCAATAATGCCACCTGTTTCTAAATAGCTTTCAACAAAGGTATCTAAGCGTGAAGCAAGGCCAGTATCTTCAGTGATAAACATCTCTTTAATGCCGCCTTTATCGGCTTCAATGGCCTCTGATAATTTATCATCATCAATTTCTAGCAAGCCTTCACGAGTGGTGGTAATGCCAATATTCATTAGCATTTGTGAACCGCTACCTGAGCTGGTTTCAAAACTACTGGAAATAATATTTCTTAACTGACTTTGTAATGTACGAGTTAACGGATCACCCTGTAAAATACCGGACTCTTCAGTAGCAGGATCATAACGAGACAAATCCTGCATCGTGGTCATTAAGGCATTATAACTTTCCACAAAATCATTAATGGCAGTGGTAGCTTTTTCGGTATTTTCATCCACCGTAATGGTGGTGGTTTTGCCAATATCAGCATCGGTTAACTCAAGGCTGACACCCGTTATCACATCACTGACATCATTTGAAGTAGAAGTAATCGTAACGCCATCAACGGTTAATACAGCATCTTGGGCTGGGGTAAGCTCAGTCATGGTAAAGGCATCAGCTAGGCCGGTGCCGCCATCGGTGTCAGTTGCGGTAACGGTAATTAAATTGTCAGTGCCAGTATTTTTAGCACCTAAAATAAGCTGCGGGCCATTATCACCGTTAATAATGGTGGCGGTGACCCCGTCATTATCTTCAGCGGCGTTAATCTTTTCCATGATGTCAGTTAAGCTGTCTTCAGCGCCGACCTCAATATCAAAGCTGTCACTGCCGACACCAATGCTTAACGAACCTTCACCTATGGGGCTATCAGCATCTACAACAGCAGCAGAGCCAACTTTTTGACTCTGGGCTAATTGCTCGACAATGACTTGATATTTACCCGGTACTGCACTTTCATCTACCGTGGCGTTAAAATAATCGCTATTGGATTGGGACACTTTATGACTGTCAAAGGTTGCTGATTCTGTCAGCACTTTAAGTGATGTTTGGAACTCTGACAGTGAGCTTTTTAGTAACCCAATACCGGATATTTGCGCATTTAGTTTGCCTTCAGTTGCATTGAAGGTGGCAATTTTACCGGCACTTTCAGCATCAACAAGCGCAGTAACAATACCTGCGATATCCATACCAGAACCAATACCAACTGATGTTAACCCCATTGCGACCTCTTTAATGCAATATCTGCTATCTAATTTGGAATAATCATAACTTTTATGATTATTGTTTTAAAACAATGACTACACTGCAGTTTCCATAAAAATACTGGCAATGTCTGTGAGCTTGCTCGCCATTTTTAATGCTTCTTCATTGGGAATTTGACGAATTAAATCACCAGTTTTAACGTCAATAACTTTAACCACCGCCACCCCTGACTCTTCATCAATATTAAAGGCTAAGCTTTTTTGCATCAGCGATAATTGCTGATTAATATCATCAACCGCTTGCTGCAACTGTTCAGCGTCGGCTTTGGCCGTTTCATTGACTTTATCTGTGGTGCGCGCCACATCGCCGGCTTTTTGAATGCCCTCTTCAGCCAGTGCGGTTGATGCTTGGGCGGCATTTTTTTCCGCAAGGGTTGCTAAACTATCTTTACGCACTGCAGCATTGGCCACATTGGTGATATTGACATCCATGATGCACCTCGACAAACTCAATAATTAAAGCAATTAATGTGCCAACTAAGATAGTGGCGATAAAAGGCAACAAGTAGAAAAACCACAATCGATTTAACTTAGTTACCAATGCGATAATTGCCATACATAAACAGTCACCCAAACAGGTGACCAATCATTCACTTTGCTAAAAAGCACAAAGGGAGAATCGTTGCCGAGTCTCCCTTTAATTCTAATCTTAGCGTAATGCTAGTGCGTTCTTAGCGCGATGTTAATTAACGCTTCGATGTCATTATAAAAGAGACAATGCCGTTTGCGGTAACTGGTTAGCTTGCGACAGCATCGCTGAAGACGTTTGTGACAGAATTTGCTGCTTAGTTAACTGCGCCGTTTCTGAGGCAAAATCCACATCTTGAATACGGCTGCGGGCATCAGTTACGTT